>NZ_LWFE01001332.1:0-2546 GCF_001635675.1 Oleiphilus sp. HI0061
TTGAACACCAAGGCTGGGCACACTTAGCTCTGCAACCGGCCAGGTGTCAGCCCAGGGCCAGGGGCGAACTCGCTCTTCGCCTAGCAAAGTTCGCGACCAAGCCTGTTCGATCAAATACTGACTTAACCAGGCTTTAGCCGCTATTTTGGCACCACCACCAAGCTGAACAATTGCCGTGAGCGATAGGGCGATTAGCAATACAAACAGTAAAGATTTCTTTAGCATAGCGCCTTCCCTTTTCGCTTAGTCATGCCTTTCGATAGATATAACAACACCGTCACCAACAAAAGCGCCACCAAGCCGACATAAAGCTGAAACCAAAGACCACTAGAGGTCTGCGCGAGTCGTAGCGTTTGCGCCCTGTTAAGTCCCGCAAGCTTGCCCTGTGCCCAGCCTTCTGGAAGATTAGCGGGAATCTTTTGATGTTCCATCGCCACACCTGACCTTTGTGGAGTAACATCCACAGCAACCAGACTGGTAAACTTACTCACCAGACGATGCTCAAGTGCCAAGTCAGTCATCTCTTTCTGCACGAGTGCTTTATGCTCAGGTTCAGACTCACGATAGAGCGTTAGTAAATGCTCAATCTTTCTTCGCGCCCACTCGATGGCGATACCTTTTTGTCTACCATCCGCTATATCAGCCTCTAAAAACTGCCTCTGTAGCGATAGCCGCATATAGACATCGCGTCCGGCGATTTTCCCTGACAGCGTCGCATATTCAGGCATATGCTCTGCTCTAAATGCTGCATACAAAGGCTCACCTGCGTAGACATCGGGTAAGGGGCTCGGAAGCATCTCGACCTCATAACCCTGGAAGTCTATCGACACATCACTTAGGGCCGGTGCTGCCAGGCGAGTAAATAACTCGCTTATCCTTTCTTCAACACTCTCTGGCTGAGAAATGTAAGTAAAAGAACCACGACCGGCCTGTGCTGCCTTGCGCATAAAGTAGCTGTTCGGGGCAGACCCTATACCCACCGTAAACAAACGACTATGGCCAAGCTCTTGCCGGATCATGGTAAACAGTTCCGCTTCGTTACTGACAGCACCGTCGGTGATAAAGACAACTTGCCGAAGTGCTGACAGAGATTCCTCAGAACTTTGAAGCGCGATATTCAAGGCTGGTAGCATGTTAGTACCACCATTCGCATTGAGCTGATTCACTTTGTGTCTTGCGATTGATAAGTTACGAGCAGAAGCTTGCTGACTGATAGGAAACAAAGACATAGCACGATTGTTAAACCAGATCAGGTTAAAGAAGTCATCTTCTTCTAACTGGTCGAGCGCTTTTAACAAGGCCACTTTAGCCTGTTGTATCGAAGCACCCTGCATACTACCCGAAACATCCAGCACCAAAACCAGATTTCGATCTTGAGAGTCATCCTCAGCGAATTTCTCCTGGGGCGGCATCACCATCAATAAGCCATACTGGTCTTCATCATGGCCATCAGAACTCGGCTCGTGCATCACCGTCACAGTGGGTTGCGATGCGGCCTCTGGTTGCCAGCTGAGCAGAAAGTCTCGATTGGAAAGCTCTGCCTCCCCTGTAAGCTCAATTTGGTAGCGGCTTGAATCAAGCTTGTTAATACTCACTTGATGACTATTACTCTCAGGCGCATTGATAGGAATGCCAGCATCGATATCCAGCCTAATACTTAGCGGGTTGCCTGCTTTCTCTGCCAAGCGTCGATAGTGATTTTCTGGGAAGACAAAGTCCTTTTGCAGACTAGCGCGACTGCCCTCCTCGACTGTCGGTGTATATGTAGGTGTTGAAACCATGGGGAAGCGTAAATCGTATTGCCCAGCTTTATAATCTAGCCATTGTTGATACTCGAACTCTACCGTGACACTTTCATTTGGCCCGATATTAGTGAGCTGAGTTCGAAATCGATTACTTCGACGATGCGATAAGAGGCTGGCCTTTTTTCCCTCTTTGCGAGCCTTGGCAAAGGTTTTAGCTGCCTGCTTTTTTTCCTGAACCTGTCCTTCGACCACTCTGTCACCAATATGCAATCTTAGTTGGTCAACTGCAGCGGTCTCGGGTAAGGGATAGCTATATTCGCCTTCCACCCATAAATCACTGGGGTTATAAAATTCTTGTTTAACGCTCACTCGAGATATCGGCCCCACGACCTGAATACTGACATGAGTCCTCAGCTGCAGAGCCGAGAAATCCTCTTGTTCTTGGTCCCTTAGCGCTTCTGCCTCTTGCCCTTCTATAGGGCTCAACCATAAAGAGCTGTAGCTTTTGCTAGCGTCATGCTCAGACGCCAAGACACTCTGGGATAACATCCAAAGATAAAAAACAAAACTCAAAGCACAAACTTCTGCCACGCTACGCCAGCCTCGGGTTCTAAAAATAGAGCATGAATTATCGAGATAGTGTTTATTCTCTAGAGCTCGCATATGACCTCCAACTAAGTAAAGTCCGTTGATCAAAAACATTATTCACGCCCTAGCGACATATAATGTCGCCATGGCGTTTAGCTGCATTCAAATAAGAACTTTCACTGACTTAATTCTGCAAGCGACGTACTTTCAATC
>NZ_LWFE01001333.1:0-13429 GCF_001635675.1 Oleiphilus sp. HI0061
GCATCTCGATAGAAGTAACCAATAAAAGAAAAGCTAGAGTAAATTTAATATGAGCAATAAAGCTCGGCCAGAAACCAGTATTCAATACAAGATACCCTTAATCATCTGTCACCCGAAATAAGTACGTATCAGTATATACCAGCAACCCGGAAATAGGAGGTTATCTATATATTATGGGAAGCCAGCTAATGTACGTTTTACTCTTAGTATCGCGAAGCTGTAAAGTTAGCGGTGTTGAATCTAGACTTATTAGAGGTTTGATTCTTGGCAAAAGCTTTAAGCTGGTAAAAAAGAATATTCTTTTACATTAGCCAATGTTAAATACCTCGACGTAACTCCCAAGGGAAAACCTTCCCCATGCTGTTTAATAAAGTCTGCACAATTATAGGGTCCATTAAGTCAGTGAGTTCCCACTGACTTAAAAATAATAGCGCTAAATACTGATCAGCCAGGCTGAGGTCTTGTTCGCCACATGTCAGCATATCTGCAATTGACGAAAACATTGGCTTATCATCACTCTTGTACATCAAACGCCCATAAGAACAAACAGGCTTGCCTAAGACCATTGCCTCATGAACCAAGTTAGAGTTAACCGATACGACCCCAACACAATTTTTATGCGCGGCTAAATCAATACTACGGATACCTTTCTTAGCCTCGATAAATGTCACACCCTTTGGTAACGTCGGAGCATTAGATAAGCGGCATTTTTTAGCAGGATGCTCAGTCACGATAATGTTCACACCTTGCGCTTCCGCATAACTCCGATCAATTAGCGCCTGAGCCAATAAATCGTTGGCGCCCTTCTGCCCATACAAGCTCTCAAAACCAGAATCAGAAAACTTCAGGTTATAGTCCTCTCCTCCTTGGAGTGGCAATAAACAAAAAGGCTTTTGAGTAAGGCCTGCGATATCAACCTTTTTAGGCCTCAAGAAGTGTTGAGCGCGAGCTTTGCAGTGCTCTAAATCGCGTCGACCTATGCGCTCAACATAATCAACGCCAGAGTCAAACTGAGTGTGGCTGCGTGCATTGGCCCCATGAGGAGAGATTTGATAAGACGATCTCGGTAGCCAGCCATGTTCAACAACAAGCGTTTTATCGCCATCATCGACAAAACGCTCCGACCAATTAATTGAAACAGGGGGTATTGATTCAAACAAGTCAGGATTGCTATGGACAGTTCGAGCAAGCATGCTGAAAAACATTGTCTTCGCACAGGCTCCGCCCTTCAAACCCAATATAGAGGTAGCACTCGACCAATTTGACCGCCTCCCAAAGCGTTTGAATATCACATTGTCATGAGCCTTAAACTCTTTTGGGATAGCCCCCCAATAAGTCTTTTTATATTTCTTCACTGTCAATATCCATTATTTAAGTGTTAATGCTTATTCCAATGAATAGCTTTTCTTTATCCCAAGAGCGCTGAATAAGTCATTCATTTGCTGACTAGCCACCTCACAGCTTAATGTTTCAACACGAATATCCGGCCTCAACCACTTGGCAGACAGCAAGGTTGTCGAGATATCGCCCAAAACAAGCACGTCATCTCCCAGCAGAGGCAAGATAAGCTCAAAGCCTATATTTTTATCGATACGGGTTGAACCTGGAAACATCTCATCGAGCAAGTCAAGGTTAGTACTCCTCGGGTGAGCCTTGACCCCAATGTCACGAGGGGAGAAAGTTTCTAACAATCGCTTATAGGCACTTGTTAGACTATCCGGCTGCCTCATATAACTAGCCTCATGAGGCAAAGTAATCAACACCTTAATCGCATCGAAACAGCTTAAATCGACCTTTCTATCATCAAGTAAACTTTTAGAAAGCTGTTTAAATTGATCAGATGAGAACAAATCTGTGTTGAGCGCTAAGCGCTTCTTTTCCTGCAACAGAGGGTGAGCATACTCAGGGAACGCCAAATAGGCTTTTGAAATCCAAGCAGAAGAGCCTATTGTCAGGGCGTTCTTCCACCAGGTTCCGTATACGAGTTTCTTAAGAAAAGGATCCAGAAAACGGTGAGCGAAGCTATTCATTGATTTGTGGCCAATATAGCTCACCGCACCATCATCCATGTAAATACCGGTCGCACGTCTACCCGATTGACTGGCAACATGCATCGCATACTGAAACTCTACTCGGCGATCATTTCCAGTATAAATTTGTTTACTCGAATCCGAAGCAAACAAAACATCAATCCGTTTCATGACCTCCCGACGATGCTGTATCTTTCCGAGACCTTTATCATTCGCTAAAGAAACGGTTTCTTGAAACAATCCCTTTACTTGCTCAATCGCTAGAGTGAAGGATTTGGCCAAATCCAGGTTTTTTGAAACAATTACAGCTATGTTTTCTTGTCCTTGATTTTCAATTGCTAAGTTAGAGGCAATAAAAAAGTGTAAAGGAGAGGATATGAAATAGTAGTTTTTCATCGCGTCGTCAGCACCGGCTATTCTTGCATGTGTCTGATCTTGCTACGCACTTTAGATATATTGGAATCCTGCGCATAACGCCCTTTCGTCACATGACGAATTTGAAAGACACCATCAATATCTAGAGGGGTTCCTTCCGACTTAATCAGCCATTTGAACGCTGTATCTTCATAAGTTTTACGCCAGGTTAGCGTTTCGGTCTGGAAGATTCTTATTTTTTCACAATAGCCAATCGCCCGAGCTACATCACCATGTACAATCTGAAAAGCGCCTTTTGCTTTATCACGAGTATGAGAGCTAAAGTTCGCGGTTTCAATATCAACTAATTGAGGCTCGGCATCTTTACGCAACATCGGGTCGTCATCTTTCAACATGTCAGTTGTTTTCTCGGAGCGCGGGTAATACAAAATATCTTTCTTACCTTGAAGTGCTTCAGCCAAAGAATCGAGGCAATTCTTATGGAAAATAATATCGCAGTCGGTAAACCACAACCAGTCAGCTTTAGTCGAACGAGCCGCCATGTTTCGACCAATTCCGCGGCGAAATAGTTTTCCCTTACTTAGCGGCTGAAAATTCCAAGTAACATTTGGCACCTCTAGCTTAGAAAAGTAATCTAAAACAGCTTTGGTACCTTTATCTTCCTCAGCATAAAACACGGTTGCGGTTAAACGTAACTTACTGGGTGGGTAGTTGACGTATGAACTTAACTGATAGCTCAAGGTATTAGAGTAGTTCCAGCAATGACTTACGATTTCCAGATCAAACTCACCTGAAACAGCTGACCGAGTTTCGGTTTCAGGAATGGGGTCGCGAAACCACGACACGGGTAACAAAGGCTTAACAAACCACCGAAATAGTTGGATCAAATATGAATCATAACGAAGTGGCGGATAAGTTTTGGTTTGTTGCATCAAGACGTTTCCCAGAGAAAGTATCGTAGCCAAGGATATTACCATAAGAGCAATAAAATGGTTCCTATTATTAAGACATACTCAATCCCATAAACGGTGAAGGAAGACAACACAAGCCCCAAACTTGTCCACATATTTTTTTGTATGTTAGTATCGCCGCCATTTATTGAAATACCTATCAGATCCAGGATTCATAATGCTTTATAGAAGTGAAGTTGACGGTTTACGAGCCATAGCAGTGCTACCAGTCATTCTTTTCCACGCTGGACTATTTGGTTTTAGCGGTGGCTATGCTGGCGTCGATATCTTTTTTGTTATCAGCGGTTATTTGATTACCCGTATCATTCTGGATGAGCTGAACGCAGGTACTTTTACGATCAGAAACTTCTATGAGCGTCGCGCACGTAGAATCTTACCCGCTTTATTTAGCATGCTGACTGTAACAACGCTTATTGCCGTTGTCGTGATGCCTTCAGAGCTTTTTAAATCTTATGCCAATAGCGGGCTAACGGTTATCAGCTTCATCTCTAACTTCCATTTTTATAGCGTTAGTGATTATTTTTCTACGGCAGCAGAGCAAAAACCACTGTTACATACCTGGAGCCTTGCAGTAGAAGAACAGTATTATGTACTCTTTCCTTTGTTAGCCTTATATGCCTTCCGTAAAGGTAAGTCACTCTCTGCAATCGTTATCGCTCTCACGCTCGCCTCTTTACTGTTATCGCAATATATGGCCTTCAAAGGAGACTCCGCAGCAAATTTCTATTTAATTTCCTCTCGTGCTTGGGAGCTATTGTTTGGCTCAATTATTTCCATATACAAATTTGATCAGATTTCATATACGAGACCCGTCAGGCAGATAGCGTCTTTGACTGGTCTCACAATGGTTATCGCTTCATTCTTTTGCTTTGATGCTGACACGCCATTTCCTAGCTTTTATACTTTGCTACCCGTTATAGGTGCCAGCCTAATCATTATATTTGCTGATCGCCAAACTCTAGCTGGCAAATTACTCTCTCTAAAGCCAATTGTAGCCGTAGGACTCATCTCCTATTCTCTCTATTTATGGCATCAGCCATTGTTCGCGTTCTTGCGGATGAAGAGCTCAGGCGAACCTTCTGAAGCACTATTCATCCTGGCAGTACTTTTAACCTTCGTACTGGCTTTTCTAAGTTACCGCTATGTCGAAACCCCGTTTAGAAGAAGCCCTAAGTTCAAAAACAAGGATATGATCCAGGTTGCTAAACGTTGGATAGGTATTGCTATATTAGGCTTTGGATTCATACTCGCAACTGACGGCATGCAATTTCGTTTTAGCACCGAATATGATGCAACNATTGAACATAACCCTAAGAGAAAACAGTGCCACACCAAAGGGAAAGACTACCTGCGCCCGGAAGAATCGTGTCATTACTTCAACGACAATGTCACCTGGGCTACTTTTGGAGATAGTCACACCGTAGAACTTGCTTATGCCTTAGCAAAGAAGCTCGAGCCTCATAAGCAAGGCAACCGTCACTTGTCGTTTAGTGGCTGCCAACCCGCGCTGAACTATAATGTCAAACGAGGTGGCTGCCATAATTGGACAAATGAAACACTAGCTTACTTAGAACAAGAACAAAGCATTAAGAATGTAATCGTAGGCTACCGATATACAGGTTTTTTATCTAAACCAGATATCAATAATTGGCTGAGAGAACCTTTCCGAAAAGAAACGCACGAAGAAGTTTGGGAAATGTACTGGCAAAGCCTAGATGAGATTATCAGTCGCTTATTAAAAGCAGGTAAAATGGTCTACGTAGTCTATCCGATACCAGAATTACCAGATCATATCGCGACGATACTGACCCCGAACTACCTCTTTGTTGATGATTATACCTATGACAAGGATAAAACCACGACAGTGGATGCATACATGAAGCGTCATGCGTTTATCCTTGAGAAACTAGATAGCTTGCCATTTGGTGATAACCTGAAAGCAATTAAGCCTCTCGAAGCAATATGCTCTGAAGAATACTGTCCGACAGTAAGGGATGGCCAAGCACTATATTTCGATGACGATCACTTAAGCTTAACAGGTGCCGGAATTGTACTGGATCATGCACAACTCAAAATTGACTAGCCAATAGGGATTATCCAAAATCCCACTTGGCATGTTTGGCTGAAAACTCAACCATATGATCAATAAACGCACGCAGTTTGGTGGTAAACTGCTTATTGCTTGGGAACAAGATGCTTAAAGGTAAGTCAAAGTTATACTCTGGGAGCACTTCAACCAGCTCACCCTTTTCCAGCGCATTGGCGATATGAACACGAGGTAAACGGGTGATTCCCAAACCATCGACGGCAGCCTGACGAGACATAAACATATCATTGGTGGCAAGACGTGTTTCCACCAAATCAACCAGTATATCCGGCTCAGGGTTAAGCCATTCAGGGATTTCCAGCTGAACTAATTTATGGCCACCTAAGTCATCAATACTGTCAGGGTAACCGTACTTCTTAATGTAGGCAGGACTACAACAGTAAACAACGACAGCCGAGCCCAAACCACGCCTGACAAGACTGGAATCATCCAAATGACCAGCAATGATCGCACAATCGATCTTCTCTTCAATCAGGTCTACTTTACGCTGATTAACCAGGTTCTGAAGCTTAACCTCGGGGTACTTCTCCATAAAGCTCGCCATCAGTTCAGACATAAATGGGTCTTCATAGGCGTAAGGCGAAGTCACTCTTAATATTCCTGAAGGCTTGGCTTGTAAGTTCTGAACAGCTAACTCTGCTGTTTCAGCCTCCTGAAGCATGCGACTGCAGTGTTCATAATACACTGCGCCGATATCAGTCAGCTTTTGCTGCCGGGTGGTACGATACAGTAACTGTACATTTAAGCGTGTTTCCAGATCAGAAATTCTTCGACTAATAGTAGAAACAGGAATACCACTTTTCTTCGCAGCACTGGAGAAGTTGCCACTATCGACAACCGCTACAAACACAGCCATTTCATCAAGAGAGTAATTCATAGCCTAAGCAACCTTCTCAAATATGGTAAAGTTATTCTATTTTTTTTGTTATTGCCCTTCAATCTGAGCAGATATAGACTAACTCAAAACTTGCTTAGCGGGTAGCACTAAATACAGGCCTTTTGGTACTACCCCTCTTTTCTCTCTTTTCGTTTTACTCAGTTGAGTGACCCGTTTAACTTTCTGATATAATCGACTTGCATTAAACAGGTAGCATAAATAACATCTACTTACTTAACCAATCGATTAAAGGCAAACATAGGTTCCCTTCTTAGAAGTACCTTATTACTAGGCCTTACCTTGTTAAACACTTTAGAATACTTTCCCGGGCTGGTAACACGTAATGACAAGCCATATATTTCTGATTGACACTGAACTTCAATGCTTTGCGTCACTAAAAATTATTGAAACAGAAAAAATCCATCGCCCCATATTCTTTAGTTTTAACAAGAAAGCTTCCCACTACCTCAAGCAACGTAAAAGTAAAGTAATTCCTCTGGAAACTAAATCAAGAGGTATCTTCCGAAGAGCCCGTGCTCTTCATAAAAACATTAGTAAAATCAAAAAGCACTTAAACGATAAGAATATTTTTTACATTAACCGGCTCGATCTAATTTATACGAACGTCATCATTGGAACGCTCAATAAAAGTCATAACATAGAAGTTCGAATCGTGCCTGAAGGTACGATAAACTATTCACCTGAAGACGCATCCGTAAAGTGGGAATATAGAGCGAAGAAAAAATGGCCATCGCGCATAAGCTATGGAGTCACTGGACTACGCATATATCCTATAGAAGGGGAACGAATAGGCACAGATACTCCCATCGTAAGCACTGCCTATAGTTTTTCTGGGCTAGAAAGCCCTTACCCTAAGTCGAAAGTGAAATACATTTCCTTGCCTGACAAAACTTCTGAATCGGATCGAATAGGGGCTAGAAAAGCATTGGTTGTAGGTCAGTGCCTTCTAAAAAATAGTAAAACGCCAAAGGAAGTTGAACACCGTATTTCGAATGAAATAGAGAATAAGTTAAGCTCATTGGGCGTGACTGAAATACATTATATTGCCCACCCAAGGGACGAATACGACTGCCTATTCAAGGAAAACTATAAAAAAATTGAACACGATTACGTTTGTTTAGAACAGTATTTGGAACAAAATGAGTATGACGTTCTGATATCATGCTGCAGCACAGTTTTACTCACTGCAAAACTGATTTTTGGTGATCGAATAGACTCTATATCTGTTGGCGCCAATATCTATCCACAGGCCCTTGATAGTATTAGTACTATATTCAGAGTAGCGAACGTTGATACGATTGATCTTGATTCAGTCGGATAAATCAAGCTGTGCAAAACGTTCACTTAATAACGACACACCAGACCCTTTTAGAACATCCATGACCCTCCGACACAAAGAACATTATCTAAATCCAAGTAATCTTTCGCAGTGGACTCATTCACCCCACCTGTCGGCATGAAGTACATATTACGATAAGGCCCCGAAATTGCCTGAATATATTCAACACCGCCTAAGAGCTTTGCTGGAAATAACTTTACCAAACAGAGACCCAAGGCAATAGCTCTCTCAATCTCCGTGGGTGTTGCGACCCCAGGAATAAAGTCAAAGTTTCGCTCTTTAGATTTCGAAATTATTAGTTCATTCAACCCTGGAGAAACCCCAAAATCGGCTCCCGCACAAATCGACTCATCTAGCTGCTCAACATTCAATATAGTACCTGCCCCGACCTTCAAACTTGGAAAGTCGCGCTTTATGCTACGAATAGCATCGAGAGCTACGTCTGTGCGTAAAGTTACTTCAAAGACATCAAACCCATCAGCAACTAATGCCCGAATTTTATTTTGCAAACCTTCAAGATTCTTAACAACGAGCACACAGACGACTTTATTTTTTAGATATTCCATCTTTATCCACCAATTATCTCCATTGCAGCATTAAGAACCTCGTTTTTATTATCCTCATAAACCTCAGGAAAAACATAACCCCACTTAGCTTGGATGGTAGATAGCTTTTCAACCCAATTACACTTTTCGAGATGAGAATATGAGTCATCAATAAAAAGAGCCCTCTTGATATTCATTCGTTTTATATAGTCATCCATGAACAAAGACTTGCAGCCAAATTGGTCATATGACCTCGAATCAAAAATTTCGACATCACGCAACACACCGTACTTTTCAAGAAGCGCACTGACAGTTTCTGCATCCTTCGTCGTTACAACAACAACATTCGAATTGTTATTTATTAAGTCTATGAAGCCATTAGCACCTTCATAAAAGTGATTTAAATCAAGCCATTCATCCCAGAAATGATTTCTAACAACTTGTCGCGTAGCAAAAAATCTATCCTGGAAAACCCTAGCTTCGTCTCCTGCTTCATTTGGCAACATATCTAGAAATTGGACGTCCTTCTCTTCGTCCAAACACTTTAATAGATAATAGTAATTCCACGCGGGACCAATATGACAACGCTGTTCGAGAAACCTCCTGCAATGCTCACTATTCAAGTCTACGTCAGAAAGTTTCTGAGATTTTTTAGTCGCAAGCATAGCCATAGCATATGCTTCTTTAGCCGAATCTACGATTACACCATCAAAGTCCAGAAATATAACACTCTCATTTTGAGTTTTAGACTCATTGCTCTGATAAATCCCCATTAAATCACGAGCAATTTCATAGTCTTCGTATTCATCTATATCGATGCCCGCAATCTTGGAAACACAGGACTTAAAAGGGTTCTTACCAAGAAGATACTCTTTATCAAGCATCAATGACTTAGGAGCCATATACAGCCCATTCGTTACCCTATAAATATTAGGCAGCTCCTGGCTAATGGTATGTTTCTTTGTTGCAGAATAATTGATTGGTTTTTCATCATCCCAAAAATATTCCTTGAGCAAGTTTACAGAAACCAAGCTATCGAAACTTGAAGTTTCTGGAATAACATGATCATAGTACTCACGAAACCCCTGCAAATACTCTTGAGGACTCATCAAAGGAACAACACATGTCACCCAAGCAATGTGCTCGTGCGGTATATCTTTAACGACACCAACAATGACCTCACTAAAAGTAGCTTTATGTCCGTCAGCAAGGAACTGATCGCGACGATGAACTTTTACACCCTCTTCTCGAGCAATATCCATCAGTACATCAGCCTCAGTACTAACGTATATGCTATCTTTTGACAGCACTTTCTTAAGCTGTCTTATTTTCCACGCTAACAGACTAATTTTGTCTTCACCAACCTCAAGAAGGGCCTTTTGCGAAACTCTTGAACTACCAAGTCTGACAGGTATCACTGCCGCAATATCATACTTATTAAACATTTCTCACCATTTTATAAGGTCCTATTGTCATCGAGCGACTCAGCCTCCTCTTTCTTATCACTTCGTTCATTGTAACAACAACTTAAGCCTACCAACTCCATCACCGCAACGTGACGGTATACTAAATTACAGCCCTATATAGATTATCTGATTACATCATAGAAAACGAGCCACCTAATCTTTAAGTTATACAAGATCCTTGTAAGCGTCTGGGCATTACCTATTGATCAGCCTTCCCGTTATGTGGCAATAACTCATCCAGCCGATTATTCTTATGCGACGGTAATCGGTTAAGCACATCTTTCTGATAGGCGTATGCTTCCAATCCATTCATCTTGGCGGTTTGGATTAACGACATAATTGTAATGTTTAAGGGGACGGAGGGATTATTTATTAGCCATTTTTTGGTCTCCCTCTACGCATCTGGCCAATCTTTTGCCCTGTCTTCTCGGCAACTTGGATCTTGAACCTATCGGAACCCAGCGGTTGGCAATAGTGTTCTGCTAACCGAATCCCGTGCACATCTGAGCCACTCAAGCTTTCTTTAAATAACTCACGATATTGATAGCATCTTTGCTCTATATCACTGCCTAACTCAAGATACAGTTCATGCGGAGTTGTCACAACATGCTCATCACCATAGGCATTTGAGCCATAGCTACTCCATTTGTACTCTTCCGGCCGCTCAACCATTTTCGCTGTCACCGGATTTAGTTCGATATATCGATAACATTTCAACAAATAGGCCACCCCATCAATAGGGCTTGATTTGTGCCTACCTTCCCATAACGTTCCTGTGCGCTTGTACGTCTTATTAAAGTACTGCGCATAACGGCTACCCAACACCTTCATCACTTGAGAAATACCATCTTGCTCTGAAGCTGTCATAAGTAAATGCACATGATTGGTCATCAAAACATAACTATGAAGCGCCACATTGTAACGGCTCAGTACCTCGCCTAGAACATGCAAGTAAAATTGGTAATCTTCAGGTGAGTAAAAACAGGCTTCTCGATTATTCCCGCGCTGAACAATATGAAAGGGCACGTCAGGCAAATACATCCTTTTTCTTCTCGGCATCGCAAACTCCTTTTTGCGTATGGATTAAGAATCATTGAAAGTATCAGAGTTTGGGTTTACGGAGAAGTTTGTCTGCTGGTCAATTAATAATCCCTCCGTCCCCTTTCTTTACTTTTCTCTCATTTCGTTTTACTCCGGCGGGTCAACCCGGTCCGCCGAAGAAGTATTCACCCGAAACCAACCCGCAATCGAGTAGCGATCCTTTTTAGCTGGCAGCACTTCATGCGGAAACTCTTCACTAAGAAAGACCACCAGTGTCGCGAAGCTAGGAAGCACTTTTTGCCCTTCTTGATCATCCTGATCCTTGTATACAACTAACTCACCGCCATCCTCTTGCGTCCAGTCTTTATTAAAATAGGCGACCAAAGTGAGTGTTCGATTTGACTGCCCCTTAAAGGCATCCAAGTGGCGCTGATAAAAATCACCCGCACTGTAATGCGCAAAATGACTTTCGAACGAAAACAAGCCTAAGTATAAGCGCCTGTTCATATAAGACTGCAATTGAGACGCCCATTCAAGCCAAGCCTTACCCGCCTCCGTCTCTTCTGAGATCCAAGCGATTTCATCAGAGCGAACCGTCTCGTTCCTCACAAAGTCTTGCTCACGCCCTATTCCGGCTTTCTTGAATTTCTCTGAAGCTAAGCCTTTTACTTCCTGCGCCAAAGCATCAGCCAAAGCCTGAGGGATCGCCCCTTCATTGATAGAGCAGCCGGTTTGAATCAAATCTTGCGCGATTGACTCAAACAAAACTTCATTGTCTTCTGGGCTTGATAAGTACACCGATAGTTCTCCAAAAAGTCATTGCTAAGAACACGATTTCCACAGTATAGTTCGCGTTCTTACTACGCAAAAATGCGGCCCTTAAACTTCAAATATTTAAAAGGATTTTGAATATGACGAACATTCTATTTTAATTACCCAAAAATCAATACTGACAACTGAACTTTCTGATCAACAGAAAGCTATTTAGTTCTGTCGATAAAACTCTTCACGCTTTCGTGCTTATGCGAAAGCTATAAATAAATCCTCTTTATAATCAAATTTTGAGAAACGACACTATGACTGCGTCTAAACTATTCGCACTAATCACTTTAATTTTATTTTTGTCTGCTTGTGGCTCTGACAGTAAAAATATAACACTGCCTGATTGCCCCGAGCCAGATAATAGCTCCGACACAATTTCCGAGTCAGACCTCTGTGGCAAGGCTTTTATCGACGACCTTGGCGATGATACCTATGTTATCTTCAGTTTTTTCTCTGACATGACCTTTGAATTCACCGGAAACGATGATAACGATTCACGTTTAGCGAGCGTAACGAGCGGTACATGGGCAGTGGTAAATAACGAGGTAATTGTTTACCTTGCCGATGAAACACTTACCTTTAGAGAGTCTGCGATCGAACAGGGCCAATACTGCTTCCAACTTCCTGAAGACGATGTCAGTCATATCAGGCATTGTGCAGTAGAAGCAATTCAACCTTCGTTAAGTGATCTCACTAAAGAATTCTACTATGAAGACTGCCCTTTCTGCTCTATTGAGTTCTTTGCTAACAATACGGGCGCTACCAACGGAGATGAAAATGATGGCTCGTCTTTTTCATTTTCCTGGAGTTTTCAAGGTGACGGCACAATATCCATTGTCTACGACCGTGCTTTGGGCAGTAACAAGTTCTTCTTTACTGAACAGGATAGCGAAAAAATTAGCTTCATTAGTTTAAACGATTATGCTGATGAGGCACCTTATATGGACTCCAACGTCCTCTTCATAAAATAGAACCTGTGCCTAGATTCAAGTAAGCAAGCCTGATCATTCAGGTTTGCTTACTTCTCACCCCGCTCTTTATAGACTCTGTCGCCACTCAACGATCTGCTCGGCTAACCACTGTGGTGCATCCAAAGCCAAGTCATGCCCGGCATAGTGATGACAACGATAATCTGCCCCCCATGCTTGGGCGGCATTTTCAGAGCAGTGGTAGCTAACAATCCTGTCTTGTTTAGCCGCAATAAACAGCATATGTTCGACGGGCTTTTGTGATTCGCATTGAAAGCGACTGGCCGCCAGAATTTGCTTGATTGCCGCTCTCCGGCTAGGTGGCTGCTTACGTCTGAAGTCTAACCACTCATCTAGCAAACACTCATCACTATCTCTCATGTTACTCGACAATCGCAAAATTTCACGCTCACTGTAGCGCATAACGGGGTTAAACCAGGCCTTTAGGAAGCCTGCATAGGCCTTAGGTTGAAGTCTCTGATAAAAGCGAGCATAGGGTCTAAAGCTTGAATTTATCAGTATCAGGCTAGCGACTTTTTCAGGGTGCATTTGAGCCAAGGCAAGCGCCACCATTCCGCCCATGGAAATACCTACAAGATTGATCTTACCGTCAACAAGCTTGGCTGAGTCAAAAATCCTCGGCGCAAGACTCTCAGCAATTTCTTCTATCGTCCCCGGGCTAGATTCATGATGTCGCTCACCAAAACCTGGCAAGTCCTCAAACAATACCTCTGCGCCTGACAGTGTTTTTAAGTGCTCAGGAAACTCACCCCAATGCAATTTCTGGCGAGACAAACCCCTTATTAGCATCCACTTTTCCATTAGCGATACCAAAACTGCTTAGCTGCTTGAAAGGTCTGTACCTGC
>NZ_LWFE01001334.1:0-13309 GCF_001635675.1 Oleiphilus sp. HI0061
CAGCAAATCCCTTGGAACTCTGCACCGAAGCACTACTGAAGACATTCACTTTGAAGTAAGCGGCCAAGTTGATACACACTATGAATTTGACGAAACCAGTCATGAAACAGCTTATGGCCAAATCAATTACAACAGCGACGGCAGCTGGCAATACACGCTAGACAACAACACTTCGAAAATTCAAGAACTGGGGGCAAACGACTCCCTTATCGACAGCATCGACCTAATCAGCAAAAGTGGCGACAAATTTACCCTCAATATCACCATACATGGGATTAACGACAGCGCAACAATCTCTGGCGACAAGAGCGCTGAAGTTTCAGCACTAAGTAACTATAGCCCTGGTGAAAGACCCGAAACGATCAGCGGCACGCTTACTGTTAAAGACCTCGACCAAGATGAAGCCCAAATGCTGGCTGAAGACATGGTTGAAGGCACATACGGCTTTGTAAGTATTTCCGCTAGTGGCGAATGGACTTATTCGCTCAATAGTGAGTCAGACGCAGTAAAAAGCCTTCATCAAAACGACACTTTGCATGACCTAATCCCGCTAAAAAGCGTGGACGGTACTAATCAACTTCTCAAGATCACTATTTTTGGCGCCGATGACAAGCCTTTTTTAAGCGGTGACAACTCTGAAACGATCGACTTAGCCAATGCCACTTACGCCGAACAGAAGCTAAACATCGACGACCCTGACTTTGGTCAATCTCACTTTATAGCAGCCGAAGACATTGCCACACGCTCTAACTATGGCACTGGTAGCATTGATGAACACGGCAACTGGCGATACGAACTAAATACTAACAACCCGAAAGTCATCTCTTTGGGTGAGAAGGAACGCTTGTTTGACACATTTGTTGTCGAAAGTGTTGATGGCACGACACAAACAGTCATTATAAAGATTGAAGGAAGTGATCAGCCACTCTTTGCCAACAACAGCTCCAGCAAGCCAGAGACCCTAGAGTTAAATCAAGTTCTACATGATGACACAGAGAACGACCTAGAAAGCGTATTCGGAAAGGCTAACTCTAGCCATCAGTCCACGGGCGAGACCCTAGACAATGCCAATACAAGTGCAAGCGAGATTTTACAGCAAATTACTCAGCAAAATCTTCAAGACAACAACCTCATTACTTAAGAGAGTTGAAACTCTAGGCACTGTAAAGTGTAAACGCAGCACTCGAACTGACTTATTGAAAAACAGATTGCGACCAGAGCATGGCTTAGTCGTGCAGACACCAGAAGAAAACCTTGGTACCAAGTATGAATTTGGTCGAATAGTATGCTTTAACGGACGTTGAAACGATTTGAACTTCCAGAACTTCCTGGGTTACCTTATTCTAGAATTCATCCCCCAAGGAATGCTCACCACAGTAGTCATCCTCGCGTAGGCGGGGATCCATTGTTTTTGACCGAAACCTTATTAATTCGATTACTTCTGTAGCTTCAAATGCTGCCTATTAATCAAGACACTGGATTCCCGCCTACGCAGGAATGACTGGTTTTTTTTTGGGGGGGGGCTTGAACGTCAACTTAGCGAACTTTCAAGGCTTTGATATTTTGTTTGGTCATGTCGCGCTCTGTATTACAAGCTGTAAAATCGGCTTTGAGCCGATACATATAAAATTAGAGCGTATCGCCCTCCGATAATATAGACACATTCACCTGGCCCAATTTTTCTCTCAGCTTTTCTCTATCAACAAGCTTAGCCTGTACTGCGCTAGGCAGTTCGGTAAACAAAATAATACCTTTCTGCACCAGCAAGGAGATGAGATCTTCCGTCACTCTGGCCAAGTCAGCATCGCTATTCTGCAGCGCTAAAAATAAAGCCTCCTTTTCTTGCTGATCCATCATCATGCCCTTTCGTCCAGGAACTTAGTTACTTTAGGGGATATCGTAATATTTTGAGACAAGTGATCCAGCAAACTACCCTGCAGGTACAACAGCTCATACTTAATCAAATACAAGTCATATCGCGCCTCACTACTTAAACGCTTAGCATTTAATAGTTCATTCTCGGCATCCAGCAGATCAATCAAGCTTCGCTGGCCAATATCAAACTGCTTAATGTAGGCTCGCTTGGTGTTTTCTGCCGATTCTGCATAATCCTGAAGTAAGGCGTAACGAGTCGATAAACTCTGGTAACGATGCCAAGCCTGCTCAGCCGCTAAGCTTAACTCACGCTGCGCATCTTCCATGCGATACCCTGCCCGCTTAACACGCAGAGCAGCCTTATTCTTAGCCGCTGAGTCTCGCCCACCGTTGAATAAGTCATATTGCATACGCAGCATCACAAAAGCATCATTATTTCGCCCTTTAACACCATCAAGGTTATCATTCCAACTCGCACCAGATTCCAGATAAATCGAAGGTAAATTAGTAGACTTCGCTGCCGAACGCTCAGCCTTGCTCGCTCGAAGCGCTCGCGCTTCAGATAATAACTGAGGATTCTGTGAGGACACCTCTTCCAATAGCTGTTCCAGCGAATTTGGCATCGATAACAAGCCTGGACTAAAAGCCAAAGATAAAGCAGGCCTTGAGCCTACAACTCGAAAATAAGCCGCCTCAGCCGCTCTAAGCTTAGCCTTTGCTGCCTCGACATTTGCCAAAGATAAAGATAAACGCGCACTGACCTGACTTACCTTGGCTCGGTCATCTTTTCCCAAACGAGCTCTCATACCCACGTCTTTCGCAATCCGTTCATGAGTTTGCAGGTTCGCAATATGATCCTCAAGAGCAAAGTTCGCACGCATAACATCCAAATGCGCCTGCACAGCATCATAGGCTAGCGTTTCTGCCTGAGAGCGCATCGCTAGACGTCGTGCCTGCCCCATCTCTACGCCGCTTTCACGCTGCCAATGAGTTTGAAAGCCATCAAATAACATTTGCCTTAAGGCAAGTGAAGCTTCTCGGCGCTCCATTTGTTCAGAGCCACTTCCCGTCAATGACCTTGTCGAAGTGTTATTACTATGCTCACGCCCGACACCTAGAGATAAAACAAGCTTAGGTAGAAACGCAGACTCCCGTTCCTCGATGTCCGCCATCTGAGCATACAACTCGCTGACCATTGCTTTAAGTTGCGGATGACTGGCTAAGGTTAAGCTCACGCTCTCCTGAATGCCACGAACTGCCGAAGCTTTCTTAGACAGCCCTGGCTCATCTATAGTGTTCGAGAAACTTGAATCTAGCTCTTGGGAAAAAACAGGGGCCACGCTAAAACAGCCTGTGACAGCTAAGCACAAGAACAAGCGCGAAAGAAACTGCATTTTATTATTGCCTCTACGTTAACAACCAAACTGGTTGCTACTTATTATTATCTATCCGTAGATAAAACCCTGAAAAGTTGCATAGTGAGCAAGTCAAAACTTACTGTTCGGTCAGCGCAACCTGCCGGGCTTTTAATATTGGTTTCAAGAGATACGTCAGCAAGGTTTTCTTCCCTGTCAGAATATCTACTTGGGCAATCATACCAGGAATAACCGGAAGGAGCTTGTCTCCGAACTTCAAGTTATTATCTCGCGTCTTGACGCGTACCAGGTAGAAGCTATCACCTTGTTCATTTGTACTGGAATCAGCACTAATATGAACCAGCTCAGCTTCGAGCCCTCCATAAACCGTGAAATCATATGCGGTGAATTTTACCATTGCTTTCTGTCCAGGGTACAGTCGTGCAATATCGGCAGGGCGGACTTTTGTCTCAATTAGCAAAGCATCCTCCATCGGGACAACACTCACCAAATCCATTCCCGGCTGAATAACCCCACCCAAGGTGGTCACCATAAGCTCTTTAACGATACCATTAACAGGCGATCGAACCTGGGTTCGGTCAACCCTATCCTCCAATACATCGTGACCTTGAGACATCTGAGCCAGCTCTGCTAACACATCATTTAATTCAAGACGAGACTCAGACCTAAAGTCCAACTCTAACTGAGCTCTACGATTTGTCAGCTCTTTGATAGACGATTCAATTTGCGGCAACTTCAGCTCAATATCTGAGGCTCTCCCCTTGGCCTCCAAGACACTCTTTTCAGACCTGATCAGCTCCACCTCAGAGACAACCCCTTGCTCAAACAAAGGCTCCAATATTGCCAACTCCTTTTTCACCAGCAACTCCTGCGCTCTAGACTGACGAAGCTGACCTTGAAGCTGATCCAATAATTGGTGTTTCTGCTGAATTTGCTGACTTATTATTACTTTGGAGGCTCTTAACTGTTCAAGCCTTTGAGTAAAAAGCGCTTGCTGCTCTCTCACTAAAGCCTGGTCATCACGAACCAGAGATTCAGAAAAAGAAAGCTCTCCGCCTTGCGCTTCGGCTCGCAGCCTTTCTGAGCGAGCCTGAAGCACTCGCACTACCTGTTCACGCTCCCGAAAACGGGAAGCAAGCTGCTTATCATCCAGTTTTAATAAAACCTGACCGGCTTCGACTTCCTCACCTTCCTCCACCAATAATTCCGAGAGAATGCCACCCTCAAGATTCTGGACCAACTGCAATTGCTTCGAAGGGATAACCTTACCTACACCACGAACCAACTCATCCACCTCTGCATAAGCAGTCCAGCAGATAAATGAAAAAGAGATCAAAATTATAAGCCACAGCAAGCGTCGTGACTTTATGACATTACCATGATCATTTAAGGCTTGAGTGATAGGGGTTGAACGGAACTCAGTCATTGGAAACACCTCCCTTTCCATGACCTTGTTTATCATTGTGAGCACTTTGGCTCCCTGCCTGAATCAAGCCTCGCTTGAGCGCATCCAAAACACTTTCCTTTGGCCCATCAGCAACAATTTTTCCTTGATCCATCACGATAATTCGGTCCACCAGGGCCAGCAAAGAAGCCCGGTGCGTGCTAAGTAGCAGCACCTTATCCTTAGAGATATTCCGAATATTATTGATGATCATCTGTTCTGTCTGATTATCCATTGAAGAACTTAACTCATCAAATAACAATAAGTCAGGGTCATTGATAAGCGCTCTAGCGATTGCCACACACTGCCTCTGCCCACCAGACAAGCCTTTCCCTTGCTCTCCTATCGGCATATCCAAACCCATCTCATGAGTTTGAACCAATTCCGACAAACCTGACAATTCCACCGCTTTAAGCAAAGCTTCCTGCGGCACTTCTGGAGCCTTCATTAGAATATTTTCACGCAGACTACCGCTAAACAGGGTAATTTCTTGGGGAACATAAGCAATAGAAGACCTTAGCTCACTTGCGTTCAAGTGCTGAACCTCGAAGCCATTCATTAATAATTGACCACTGTCAGCCCTGCCAAAGCCCAGCAACAACCTAAGCAGTGAACTTTTTCCAGAACCAATCTTTCCAATAATCCCTACTTTTTCACCTGCATTCAAAGATAGATTTATGTCCTTCAGCACCTTAGGCCCACCCGAGTACGAAAAGGATAAATCTCGCACTTCGATACTTGTTATTTTGCCCCCCAAACTCAGCGATTTAGAAATATCTTCTAATTCATCATCACGCCGAGATAAATCGTCCAAGCCCTTAAGCGCTGACCTTGCTTGTTGGTATTGAGATATCAGGTTAGCAATCTGGGACATCGGCGCTAAGGCGCGAGAACTTAACAGCACACAAGCAATCAAAGCGCCTAAACTCAGAGCTTGCTGCTCAATCTGATAAACACCGACAATTACAATCGCCATGGTTGAAAGCTGCATAACGGACGCAGATACGATCGATACAGAGTCGGTCAGATGCTTGGCTCTTACTCCTAGTAGCGACATACGCACCAGCGCTCTCTCCCACAAGCCCTGCTGACGCCCTTGCGCATTAAGGGACTTGATCGTTTCAATGCCGCTTAAGCTCTCAACCAAAACACTATTTTTTTCAGCGGCTGCCTGCTGCATCAAATCAACCACTTTTTTTATCGGGAAATGCACAACGTAACCATAGAGCAAGAGGAAAGCAGCCGCTATTAAAGGCACCAAGGCCAGCTGCCCACCCACAGAAGCGATAACCAATAGAAAGATAATGGCAAAAGGAACATCTGCGAGCGCTGTCATTGTCGCCGCAGTAAAGAATTGTTTGATCGAGTCAAACTCTTTCACCTGACTGGCAAGTGAGCCCACTGACGAAGGAAATTCTTCGAGCCTGATATTCAAAACCTTGGAAAATAGCTTACTCGACAAAACCAAGTCTAAACGCTTACCGGCCTGTTCCAAAAACACATGTCGAAGCAATTTTACCAGCAGCTCAAAAACGATCACTAAGACCAGACCTGACGCCAAAACCCAAAGCGTCTCGATTGCCTGATTGGGAACTACCCGATCATAAACATTCATGACAAACAATGGCGCAGCCAAAGCAAAGACGTTAATCAATAAAGTAGCTGCGATGATATCCCGATAAACACTGCTTAAAGCTCTTAGCTCCTGCCACATCCACGAAGCAAAACCACTTCTTCTTGGCTGGTCTAAGGAACTGCTCGTATGCGCCTTTGGAAATACCGAAACCAGCTCTGCAGAGATTTTCTCCTTAAGCTCAAACTCGCTCCAATAAGCCTGCCCCTCTCCCTCAGAGCTAAAAATTTTAACGCTATAAGCACACCGGGAAGTATCGTAGCGCTCAATCACGAGCCAAGCCTCATCACTCCCTTTAAGCTGAGCAAGGCAAGGCAAGGCAGCCTTATCCAGATCCGCCAAATCCATTTGGCGGCACTGTAATTTGCCTTGGCTATGAACCGCTCTCATCATACCGCTACTTGAAGCTCTTTCGTCTACGGGTAAGCCGTGCAAAAACACCTCACGTGAACAAGCAAACCCAGCTAGCGCCATGACATGCAGATAAGCATTTTGAAGATAACGCGATACAGCTACTTGAGCAGGCTCTACTGCTTCAGCACTCGATACATTCGCCGCATTGTCATAAGAGCTACTGGCGGAATTATGGGACAAAGAAAAAACCTCAAATATCAAAAATAGCTCATCAAATTGTGAGCTAAACTATAGATGAGCTTTAGAAGCGAAAAGACTCTCTGTTACACTGCTTCTTCAAAGCTTTTTCTAACTATAGCAGTTATTTAACGAGGGTATAGACTGTGCTTACACAAGATCAATTCAAGACTAGCAATTTGTTGATCGCCATAAAGGTTACTTTATTGGCTTTATTGTTTTTCGTCAGCACGAGTAAGCTGTATGCCGAAGAAAGCACCAGCACAACAACCGTCTATAAAGTCACAAAACCAGATGGCAGCATATCGTACTCAGACCAACCACAAAGCAACGCCGTCACCTTGGAAGTCGAACCCGTTCCAACCATACCTGCACTAAAACCAAGCCCCATAAGTTTTAGCTCTGCACCTACAGACGACAGCTTTCTTTACCAGTCACTTGTTATTAGCGCACCAATAGACCGGAGCGCACTCCACTCAGGCACGGGTGACATCACTGTAAGCACCATATTAGAGCCTTCATTAAGAGCAGAGGACAAACTGCGCTTTCTGCTGGATGGTGCCGAAGTTGCATTACAAAAAGGGGCGAGCTTGCTGCTAACAAGCCTAAATAGAGGAACACACACGATCACGGTCCAAGTTATCGACCCACAAAACAAGGCTCTTATCTCAGCCAGTAGTCAATTTACAGTTCATCGACCTATCGCCAGAGCGTTCAAAATTAACTAACACATAGAGAGCACCAATAGGGAACACCCCAAAAAAGCAATGCACAAAATTGGTGCGCACATCCTATCTTCATCTATACTAAACCAAGAGCCCTGACACGCAAGCAGTCGGGAGCTCGCTAAATAGCTACTCTCTGAACATATTCGACGCCACATAAAACATTGGTTTGCTTCTTGCTTTGGCTATTATAGTTCGCCCCAGGCAAGAGCAAGCCTGTTTGCATGTAATTTCGTCTTTCAATGGATACAAGCTTTAATGACAACCAACCTGTTCTCAGATGCCTACCAACAACGCATACTCGAAGGCTTGTCGACTGCTGTTATCCTTATTGATGCAAATTACCAGATTAAATTTATCAATCCTGCTGCCGAAATGCTCCTGCAAGCCGGTTACAAACGAATACTATCCAGCAAGCTAGATCACCTCTTTATTAAACATGAAGAGCTTTTGTTTGACGAGTTCCAGGCCATTATTGATGGCGGGCACTCATACACTCAACGTGACTGCGAGTTTATTCTACACAACGGCCAAGAGCTTCTTGCAGACTGCTCGGCATCAAAGTTCTCTCAAGATTCTCAGGATTTACTGCTGATCGAAATGCAAGCAAAGGATCGTTTGAAGCGGATCAGCCGTGAAGAACAGCTGCATGAGAACCAGGAAACAGCTCAAATCCTTGTTCGTGGCTTCGCTCATGAGGTTAAGAACCCTCTCGGTGGAATTCGGGGTGCCGCTCAGCTACTTGATGCAGAGCTGACCAACCCAGAGCATCATGAATACACACAAATTATAATGAGTGAGTCGGACCGGCTGAGAAGTCTGGTAGATCGAATGCTCGGCTCTAATAAAGCCCTCAAGCGTTGTGAAACAAACATCCACGAGATCCTTGAAAGAGTTCACACCCTGATTCATGCCGAATCTGCAGGCAAAATTAATATTATCAGGGACTACGACCCAAGTATTCCCGAATTCCTGGGCGATAAAAGTCAGTTAATTCAAGCGTTTCTGAACATTGCGAAAAATGCACTTCAAGCACTGTCTGAGCAAAAAGACGAAAATCCTTCACCTCAGATTGTCTTGAGAACGCGAACTCTAAGGCAGTTCACTATTGGTCATACTCGACATCGACTGGTACTAAAGGTTGATATTATCGACAACGGCCCAGGTATACCAAAGGATTCCATTCAGAATATTTTTTACCCCATGATCAGTGGGCGCGCAGAAGGTACAGGTCTGGGCTTATCCATTACGCAAAGCATATTTACCAAGCACGATGGCTTGGTCGAGTGCGAAAGCAAACCAGGTAAAACCGACTTCATTATTTATATCCCTATCGATAGCACGCGCTCACCTAAACCAACAAACGTTTCAAGTATCTCGGAGTAACACTATGACAACAAAGCCACTTGTATGGATCATTGATGATGACCGCTCTATACGCTGGGTACTTGAAAAAGCACTAGCAAAAGAAGACTACGAGCTTCGCTCTTTTGAAAGCGGTGAAGGTGTAGTAGAACGACTTTCTAGCGAGAGCCCTGATGCGATTATCAGTGATATTCGTATGCCTGGCATTGATGGGCTTGCACTACTTGAAAAGATTCAAGCTAATAATTTGCATCGTGGCGTACCGGCAGTTCCGGTCATTATTATGACCGCTCATTCCGACTTGGACAGCGCTGTTTCCTCCTATCAGAGTGGCGCTTTCGACTACCTACCCAAACCCTTCGATCTAGATGATGCCGTCGCACTAATCAAACGCGCCATTGCTCACTCCCAAGAGCAAAAAGCACAGAATATGCCTGATGCACCGGAGCTCAATGAAGAAAATACTGAAATCATTGGTAAAGCTCCAGCGATGCAGGAAGTGTTTCGCGCTATCGGCCGCTTATCACAGTCAAATATAACGGTTCTGATCAATGGCGAATCAGGAACAGGTAAAGAACTGGTCGCTCGTGCTTTGCATCAGCATAGCCCCCGTGCACAGTTACCATTTATTGCCTTAAACATGGCTGCAATTCCCAACGACCTGATTGAGTCTGAGTTATTTGGTCATGAGAAAGGTGCCTTTACAGGTGCTGGAGGACAGCGCACCGGACGCTTTGAACAGGCTGATGGCGGTACACTTTTCCTCGATGAAATCGGAGATATGCCTGCCGATACGCAAACCCGCCTATTACGTGTACTTGCAGATGGTGAGTTTTATCGAGTCGGTGGCACCACACCCGTTAAGGTTAACGTTAGGATTATCGCTGCAACCCACCAAAACCTTGAAGGTCTGGTTCAAGAAGGTAGCTTCCGGGAAGATTTATTTCACCGTTTGAACGTTATTCGCGTTCACCTACCTAAACTATGCGACCGAAGTGAAGACGTCCCCACCCTGGCGAACTACTTCTTAAGCAAAGCAGCTGAAGAGCTCTCGGTCGACATCAAGCAATTACGCCCTGAGACCGAAGAGTACTTAAGTGCCATGCCCTGGCCAGGTAATGTTCGACAGCTAGAAAACACCTGTCGCTGGTTAACCGTCATGGCTAGTGGTAGAGAGGTTCATGTATCAGACCTGCCGCCAGAATTATTAGATGAAGATAACACTGCTCCAACAGCAAGTACTTGGCAGGAAGCCTTGCGAAAGTGGGCTGACCAGGAACTTAAAAAAGGTAATAGTGCCATTCTGGATCAAGCTGTTCCCCAGTTTGAGCGTATTATGATCGATACGGCATTGAACCATACTGGCGGACGACGTAGAGATGCTTCCCAGTTATTAGGCTGGGGCCGGAATACGCTTACCCGTAAAATCAAAGAGCTTGATATGAGCTTTGAAGAGAGTACTGAGGAAGAGGATTAAGCCCCTCCCTCCGCATTACTCTCATATTTTGTAGGCAGCGGGTTCCATCCCGCGCTATGCCCAAACCTTGGAGCACGACCTAGAATCAGTTACTCACTTCTCGCCAGTAAATAATTCTGTCGTGGCCTCGATATTGACCAAACTGCGCCTCAACAAAGGGGTGCTCATCATCCAGAGCGCCATCTCCGTCCCAGTCAAAACGCAACCATGGCAATGCAGATAAGTCCTGATTAACTTGAACTTTTCCAGCCCCGCCGACTCCTGGAGCGCTGAAGCTAAAGTTTTCATTTTGCGCATCATCGAGAGGAGCATTCACACTTAAGGTAGTTAACTCTGAACCCACAAGAATATCTTCTAAGCTCGTAGCACCACTACCTAAAGGTGTAACAGTTGGAACAACTGCGGTACATTGATCATCAGTATGGGCAACAAAGGTTCCGGCGCTAGAATAATATTGGGGGTAAGCCTTCATTTTTAACGCTTGAGTATCAGGCCCATAGGCATTCTCCATTTTCCACCGTCCTTGCCGTAATTCTGAGCTAAATTGGAAACCAAGCGCTGCTAAATTACTAGTGCCTGTCACATCATCATCGTCTTCCAAAGTAACGACCAAATCAATATCTGCGTCAAAAGGAACGATATTGGTCCCTGCAGGTCGATCATAACTGAAGTTAGGGTTACTAGAGTGGATAAGTAAGCTAAGCGTTCCATCAATATCTGTTGTCGCACCATAACTTATATCTCCAACTGGCGAGGATAATGTCGCCGCCGTCGCTGCATTATCGGTATAGCAAAAACCCTTAACGCCTACACTACCACCACAAGACTCATCTAGCTCCAGGTTTGCACCCAAGCGCCAAAAATCACCTTCATAGTTTTGTGTAATCGTGCCATCAGCACGTACAGCACTTATCGTCAATTCAGGGACAGTATTCCATTGAAAGGCCTGATTCATATAAGTGAAGGGCGATAGTCCAACGACATTACACGCTGGGGCAAAATTTCCTCCTGTGACGGAAAAGCTCACATCAAAACGATCAGGGATAAACCGACCAACATTACCACTTGTACCACCGCTGACGACTTCACCCGCATAATCGGGCACGGCATAGGCTTCCATAGTGAAAACCCCCACCTCATCTATTTGTTGCGTCACCGACACAACACCATCATCTGCCAATGTAAAGGCCACATTGCTCTCGGCAACATTGGCATTAACACCACTTAGCGGTGCAATAAGATTACTACGCAACGATATTGGCGAAGGACTGATATAGCTCTCAGCCGTTGTTGCGCTTGCATCCGCGCAGACAGCTCTAAGCTGCTGAGTAAAATTATCACCGACCGTTGCAAACTCACTGCAAGATCCAAAAGGAGAAGAACAACTTGGCGCGCTCGGTACAGTCGACTCAATCAAGGAAGGAGAGACAACAAAGGCATTAGACATAAGACCTTGCATAAGTGGCGTTTCACTGAGCCCATCCTCATGTTCAAAGTTAATAGACAATATTTGTCCAGCATCTAAATGCCTAACGTCAAGATCTGCTACACCTTGATCAAAATCTAAAGTCAGATTATCACTAGCAGGTAAACTGTTAGCGATAAGCGTGTTATTAAGGCTTAGGGAAGTCCTGGCCGTATCTGCAATAGCGGGTGACTCATCAGATTGATAATTCACCTCAAACCATGCTTTTAAATCTTTACTCCCGTCAAAATCAGTCAACACTGAACAAGCACTACCACTTGGTTGAGTTTGACCGACAGCGGTTAATGTCATCGATTCAGAATTACCACAAACAAAAGAGGCCGGGTTGGTGGCAACAAATCCGTAAGCACTAAAGTTTGTACCCGGCGTTGCGGTAGAGCTTACACTCTCTGCAGTATCTTCGGCGGTCACGACCACACCATCAACCGCCCTCTCATGGAATAAAAAGACCGTTGCTGCACCGCTTTCAGAGCCATCCAGAGTGAGACCCGATATGGAGGAACCACCGCTAGCAGCATCATAAAACTCGCTATTTGAATCATCATTGGTACTTAAACCAATCGTACCAACATAGTCAGTTTTATCAGTAACACCATCCGCACATACAGCTTGAATACTCACTTCAGCTCTGGAACTCGGGCAGGCTAACCCATAGTCAGGCTGAGTAATCGAAAAACTACCTAAAGAACACGAGCTACAAGCATGAGAGTCCCCCATAGCCGTTCCAATTTCTGCTTCAGTCAGCACGCTATCGTAAACTTTAATCTCATCCAAACGGCCATAAGCTGAAGCGCCTGGTGTTAGATAAGTAGATGAATTGTCCCCGAAGAAGATATTTCCTACATCACCCATAGTGCCGTTAGATGAAATTGACGATGAGGCAGCAGAGCTTCCATCAACATATATATGCAATTCATCGGCAGATAAGTCCCAGGTTACGCCAAGATGAACCCACGTTCCCGCAACAACTGAGTTAGCACTTGTGTATAAGTTGAAATCAAGATCCGCGCTATCTTCCAAGGCAAATCGTAAGCGACCATCATTTAATTTTGCCAAGAAGAAATACTTATCGTTAGAATTTCCTATGACATCGGTAGTTGCATCAATTAAGGTCTTATCTCCACTCCCCACCCAGTTCTCTTCAGCTCGATACCAAAGCACAATAGTCCCTTGACTCCCTACGTCTGTGTCCAAGTCCAGCTGTGAGTCAATGGCATCAATCGTTGCTGAATTTGAGTTGTCGGGAATAAAACTACCTTTACAAACCTGGCCGCTGGCATGGGACTCTGCACTACCGACACTTAATCCCGCATTACCGTTACCCGAATAATCCTCGA
>NZ_LWFE01001335.1:0-913 GCF_001635675.1 Oleiphilus sp. HI0061
CTGGTATAGCTGCTTGACTGACTTACGCTGCTTTCGATGCTTTTTCACCTCACGGTGAAGCCAGCAGGTTAAGGTCTTCTCGTAGTCATCCAGCTTACTCGGCGACTTCCTTGCAGGGTAGCTTGGGTCTAAATTTCTATTATTGAGGTATTTACGAACAGTAATTCGTGACAATCCGGTCTTCCGAGCAATCGATCGAATCGATTGTCCCTCCCGAATATGCGAGCGTCGAATTACGCTTAGTAGAGCCACGTCTATCACTCCATTTTCTCCTGCTTTGCTGAAGCAGGGATAGGTTTATACGTGGGTCAAAATTCGATGCAAATATATGGCTTTAGTGGGTCAGTTTTGGGTGCAAATCAACAGCTAGGGAAGGAAATTATTGTTAAACAAGGCATCCGGGTATCCCTTGCCAACAATGGTGAAGAAGGCTACGAGAAAGCCATAAAAGGCAATTTCGATTTCATATTAATGGACATGCAAATGCCTTTAATGGATGGCTGCCAAGCTACCGAAAAGATACGGGAAAGCAATCAGAAGATCCCTATCATCGCGATGACCGCAAATGCCATGGCAGAAGACAAAGCAAAATGTCTTGCCTCGGGCATGAATGACTACGTGACCAAGCCCGTCAATGACAATGAGCTCTTTTCTGCCATTCTCAAACATGTCAAAGGCATCAGACAAAAGCAAAATCAAGCGCTATGCCCTCAGGAACAGCACCTTTCGGAACCAATCGAGCAGGTACAAACTGCCTCTGCGCCAGAGGAAAGCAGAATAAGTCAGGAGCTGTCGACTGAAGTCGAGGAAGTCGAGGAAGTCGAGGAAGTCGAGGAAGTCGAGGAAGTCGAGGAAGTCGAGGAAGTCGAGGAAGTCGAGGAAGTCGAGGAAGTCGAGGAAGTCGAGGAAGTCG
>NZ_LWFE01001336.1:0-678 GCF_001635675.1 Oleiphilus sp. HI0061
TGTTGGCAGCAGAATGCAAAGTGACATCCCTAAACAATATCTTCAGCTTGGTTCAAGCAGTGTTCTTTATCTGAGTGCCAAAGCCTTCCTTGACCACCCTCGCTTTACTCAGGTGCATATAGGTATTTCCGAGGCTGATGACTATTTTGATAGCGATAGTTTGGCTCAAGATGCTCGAGTGATTCAGTATAAGGGTGGTAGTGAACGCTTCAATACTGTTTTAAATGGTCTTGATGCTTTGGTAGGTATTGCCGATGAGCAAGATTGGGTGTGGGTGCATGACGCTGCGCGGCCCTGTTTAAGTCGAGAAGATATAGATAACTTGATTGAACATGTTGACGCCTGGGACGGTTCAGAGGGCGGTGCTATTCTGGCGTCTCGCGTTGTTGATACGATTAAGGTATCACAAGATGGAAGGGCGATTGAGGGTACTTCGGATCGGGACAAACTTTGGCGAGCATTTACACCACAAGTCTTTCGTTTTGCCGAGCTGCGCCATGCCCTAAGTGAATGTCAGCGGCTTGGGCTGACGGTGACCGATGAGTCGTCAGCAATAGAGCATATGGGTGGGGCGCCCTGCCTAGTTGAAGGCTCAGATGACAATATCAAAATTACGCGGCCGCACGATTTACGTTTGGCTGCAGATACCTTGGCTGCGCGGACGCAGCTGGGACGAGG
>NZ_LWFE01001337.1:0-1606 GCF_001635675.1 Oleiphilus sp. HI0061
AACTGTGACTCGGTTTTCTCTGACCTACTATTTCCATTTGTCTGAGGACCAGGCTTCGCCCAGATACTTTCGTACTTGAATACAAGCTGGTTAAGACCGGCTCTCAGGCCATATTTTGTTTCAATATTACTTAACAGATAAGNAGGAACCTCTCGCCCATTAACAGAAATCAGACTTATATTTTCTGGAGCAAGCACTACCGCTAACTGATCCTGAGGCAATATATTTCCTTCGTAGGTTTGCACCACCTTATTTGAAGCAGAACAAGCACTCAATAAAACTAAACTTAACACTAAACCTAAAAACTTTGGCCTTCTTAAGCCTTGAAAAAATCGATACATAAACGCCTCTAAGTGGAAAAATAACTGACAGCATTGTGCCTCCAAGCACACCTCTTGGCAACAAATTGATTTTTCGGGAATTTGTTATACAGTTAAGTAAAATAACAACAACGACAAGTATTAATTGGAGGATACACCAATGAATGAACAAGCCGATCTTTCACACCGCACAGGCGAACAAGGGGAAATACCTTTTCGCAGCAGTCGCTTTTTCAGTGTTGGTAATAAGTGGTACTTTTCTACTCGTGAAGGCTTCGATAGCGGGCCTTATGCAAATAAAGAAAGAGCCCGGGATAGCCTGCAAAGCTTTTTAAAAATCATCAACAAACTGCCAGCTCCCTATACCAAAGAAACAGCCCATTAAAGCATTCTGCAAAGTGAACTAGCGCATTAAGAAATAATGCGCTAGAAATCGAAGTTCAGAACAAGCCCGGTAAGCTAAAATAGAGAACTTGCAGAATCACTAGAGCAAAAAGGCCAGCAATCACATCATCAATCATGATACCGCTACCACCATGGATATGCTGATCCAGATATTTAATCGGCTGCGGTTTCCAGATGTCAAAAACCCGAAACAGAATGAAGCCTAGTACAATAGGCAACCAGCCTTTCGGCGCGCCTATCATTGCTATCCAATAGCCAACAAACTCGTCCCAAACAATTCCGCCATGATCATGAACACCCAAGGCTTTGGAAGCTTTAGCACACAGCCAACAGCCAACAACAAAGCTCAGCACAATAACCACCAAGTACCACTCTAAGGCTAAATGCTGCAGCCATAAATAAGGAACAATCGCCATTAATGTTCCTGCTGTCCCGGGTGCCTTCGGTGCACAACCACTACCAAAACCAAAAGCAGCAAAGTGTGCCGGATTCTTTAAAAAACCTTGCGGTAACTTACTCAAAATGCTGAAACCCCTTTCTCTCTATTTCGACTTCCTGCTCACCAGAAAAGACCTTGACACCAAAACTCTTGGGCTCAACCCGCCCTATTCTAGTGAAAGCACTCGCCTCAGCCTTCGACTCCAATACCTGCCAACCTTCCTCAGGGATCGTAAAAAGTAACTCGTAGTCATCTCCTGCAGTCAGTGCCAGTAGCGCAGCTCTATCTTTAGAAAATTCACGCAATTCTTTCGACAAGGGCAAGGCGTCCAGGTCAATCCTTAGGCCACATGAAGAAGACTCAGCAATATGCCCTGCATCAGCTAGCAAACCATCCGAGATATCAATACAAGCACTCGCGTAGGGGGTGATCAATAAGCCCT
>NZ_LWFE01001338.1:0-1334 GCF_001635675.1 Oleiphilus sp. HI0061
ATTTGCTTGCTTGGTATTTTTTTTAGATGCCTCTTTAAGCTTTGGCAGATTTTCAGGGTTTAATGCTAACTTATTTAGCTGCTCTCGCGTTTTATTGTGAATCTGCTCTTTCGTAAAGACTTGCTCAAATGTAGCCTGAGAAAAATACCCTCTAANTTTATCGTTAAGCCCATTACCAATAGCATAGATACTAATTGCTAATACAAAGCTAAGAAATATTGTAGCCACGACTTTCATACTTTGAGCCTATAACGCCGTGCTTTGCGGCGAGCGACGCGTAGCAGAGCGAGTCCAGCCCACGGGTGTTTTTCCGTGGGCGATGCAAGAGCACTTGGTTATGTGGTGAACCCTTGCAAACCACCAAAGCCCCTGAGTGGAGCGGTAGCGGAACCTAAGCCAGCCAAGCTGCGCGCTAAAATTAATAACGACCCGATTTTACCGAGCCAACTAACAGCACACCACGATAAAAACACAAAACTGTGATGATGCATTTAACTTACTATTGGCACCGGATTACAACTGTGGCGTGCCACTAACCACGAAAACTTAAACGGAGGGATGCTCAAAAAGAAAGGAGGCATCCCAGCCAAATATTGAGCCATTAACTAAAATGGCTGAAACATATAACGCCCAGCTCACCGGAGGAGCAAAATTGGCGTGACTTTTTGCTCCAGCAAAAAGCGCGACACATTTTGCGGAGTCCGGTGGAGCTGCTTGTTATAGCTTTTATTGGTATTCAAATTTGGTTTTAGCCTCACCAGTTTCATTTATAGTTAGTGTAAATGACTTCCAATCACCGCCAGTATGCGATTTCATAACTGAGTGAAGCTTAGGCACAACGGTATAGAGCCGCTCTCTTTCAGGTTTTACAAGTGCCTTTGAGACCCTTTTACCATCAATTACATAACTAAATTTGGATCCTATTGAACTACTACCATCTTCTGAAGTGTGATATTTAAACTCACACGAAAGAGATTCATACCCTAGCTCACTGCTTATCATCATGAGTTCGCTCAACTCATTCAATAGTGATACTTGCTCATCCATAATATTCATAAATCACCATTCCTGCTATAACGCCGCGTTAACCGCGCGAGCCGAAGGCGAGTCCGGTTGAACGCTTGGTTAGAATTTCTTTATTTAGTACGTTTTAACTTCAAAATACTTTATTTTCTTGTTTTCAATAACTGGATCGATCACGTATATATTCCCAGCTTCCAGCCGCGCGATGATATTATTATCTTCTACTCTAGTTCGCTCCATTTCTGCGTATGCTTCAGAGCTTGCTACAATGGCACCAGTATCAACGCTTGCCCCCATGGCTCCGCCAGCAA
>NZ_LWFE01001339.1:0-1498 GCF_001635675.1 Oleiphilus sp. HI0061
GTTAGATGTTTTAGAACACCCAACTACACCAAACACCACGTTAAAACCAAAGTGCTTGCCCAGAGACAAAAACACCGTAGATGGCGACTTTACCGGATTCCCTAGGAACACACCACCAACGAAGCCTCTACAAATACAAATGTGCTTGAGAAGCTTAAACAGCAGAGCTGAACAGTGGGAAAACGTGCCACCTACCCTAAAAATTTAAACGGAAAGGTGCCAGATTAGAAACGTGCATTCCTTGCCGAATACTGAGCCTTAAACCTAAAGGCCAAAAAACATTTAACGTTGCGCTAATGGGCGCAGTAATAATGGCGACTTTTTTGTCGCGTAGCGCAGAAAAGGTGCCATTATTACGGAGTCCTATTGAGCGCCTAATTAGTTGTTTTATTGAACTTAAATAACTGATCATGGTTCATGTTAAGTATTTCAGAAACATTTTCAAAAGCTATGTTAAATACATAATTAAATTCTAGAGTTTCAGCGTAACTGCCGCTTATCTTAATTGGCGTGCTTTCTTTTTTAATAGGTGAGGCAAGCCCATTTATTTTTAACACTAAATAGTCTGAACTAAGGCTGAGGTCAAAACACACTTTTTCAATTGAACGCGAAAGCGCTCCGCTTGCTGCAATGTCGTAACCACGATTATGGTTTAAAGAACCTGCATGATTACCTGATAACTCAATTTTTATAGGACAACGCCCACCTATAACAAACTGCCGGATAAGATATGCGCCTACTGGAATAATAATATGAGGTGAAGTTATCGGATCTCTTTGACTGTAATCTTCGATTTCTTTGTAATTTGCATTAACTGAATCAATAGACAAGTAATCTTCATGAATGCTCAAGCGATATTTGTCATCAAAAATGTACCAATCCCTTTGATATTTAGCAAACTTAAAACGTTCCATGATTCCTCTTTATACAACTAACGCTTGCAGCTGCGGCCGAACGAAGTGAGGTCCAGCCCCAGTGGTTTTCTGGGGCGAGGCAGGCTGCACTGGTTATATGATTTATTGCTTTGCACTTTGATAAACCGCCTTAGTCTTTTTAGAGTACTTAAGGGTAAGAAGTAAAAGCAACAAACCGCATTTATTCTTAATTTTGCCACCTGTTGATTAAACAGGATAACAAGCTAATTTTTACCGAAACAATCAACAGAACACCAATTAAAGCGACCCGTTTTCTCTGAGCCAAAAGCTATGTTTAGCAGTATAAACCTTGATGCTAAACTAAGCTTTGAACCGAATACACTCTTTGCTCAAAATACCGCTAACCGCTTAAATTAATTGACCTTTTACTGCATATAACGCTTTTATAAACGGCGCACGGCTCTATCGTGCGTCCAACGCAGGCCACGTGTTTTTGTGGCCGGAGTGATGTTTGATGAACTGGTTAGATGTTTTAGAACGACCAACTACACCAAACACCACGTTAAAACCTAAGTGCTTGCCCAGAGACAAAAACACCTTAGATGGCAACTTTACCGGATTCC
>NZ_LWFE01001340.1:0-962 GCF_001635675.1 Oleiphilus sp. HI0061
TATCTGCCAAAGCTTAAAGAGGCATCTAAAAAAAATACCAAGCAAGCAAATAGATATATTTATAGTATTTGGGCGTTGCAATTAGTGTTGCTCGCATTGCTTTCGCTTGGTTGTGGAACGGTTGTAAAGAAAGTGCTACAAACAAATGAAAAGCTATAACAAGTTGCTCAAACGGACTCCGCAAAATGTGTCGCGCTTTTTGTTCCAAAAAGGCGCGCCAATTTCGCTCCTCCGTTTAGCAAAGCGTTAGGTACCCAAATGAATGCCAATAATCAATGGGCACAACTAGCCTTAACTCTTGGAGTATATTTCTCGATTTTTGTAGTTGCGTTGTCTGTGTTTCAAATACCTATTGAGGCTACATCAAACGGTGAAATGCCTCTTAGAATAGTAATTATGCTCTCAGTATCGGTTTCCGTTTTATCGTATGCCACATACCTTTCCGAGACTCCAAAATGGAAAACAGCTATAAATTATTTCCTTTCTGTAGTCTGTTTTTGTCTATTAGGTGTCGTTGGGATTGGTATCTCAGCCATAATAAACAGCTTCTTTGAAAGGGAGCCTCAAATCAGTATCCTGTGGGGTATTATCATCACCTTGGTTGGTTTGGTTTCCTTTTTTGGTGTTATTAAATTAATGAAGTCAAGGTGGTTAAAATGTACCTAACGAGCAGCACCATAGGACTCCGTACTGTGTCGCGTTTTTTGCAAAGACACGCAAAAAGCCCCGCCAAAGTACTCCGCCCATGTGCTAGGCGTTGGTATGACTCCCCACGTCAAGAGGCCCGCACAAAATCCTGCCGGAACCTCGGCCAGAGCCTTTCTTTTTAATTAACATTCTTCCCGTTAGGGAAGCGTCAACGCATCAGATGAAGCAAGTAATTTCGACGGTGATCATGCTGGTATTCGTGGGTTGCTAACGCGACGCGTTAACCTATCCAACCTTACTTATTACGTCGTGGT
>NZ_LWFE01001341.1:0-1671 GCF_001635675.1 Oleiphilus sp. HI0061
GCATTTTGTAACAATCAAAATAAGCATTTCCAAGTTGTTCGAGTATCTCAAAAGGATATGGTTCCATTCACATCAGATGCCCAGGCAGAAATTCAGTTTATGTGTCTGGATAAAGAAGATCCTGAGTTAACTCGGCCAAATATAAAGAGAGAGGCTGACGTAGTAATAGAAATACGGAACAAATAACTGTTTACATAACAAGTGCCATCAATCGGACTTGGGTAAACTGTCACCGTTTTTGCAAAAAGACGCAAAAACGCCGCCACTTCACCCAAGCCGTTGTGGCAGGCGTTATGTTTTCAAATAAAGGATTGGTCAATTGAAGTTTAAGTCTGCGCCTTTGAAAGAAACAAAATTCTACGAAAGAGTTAAGGAACTGGCAGCAGATGAAGTTCAATCGCGTGAAGCAATGATACAACGTTGGCGCTGCGCAGTCGGAAGTGACGGGAAATTCGATGTATTTTTTACTCAATTAATTGGTTCAAGCCATCAAATGAGGGATGGTTATTATTGTTATCTATTGATTATTAACAACGATGAAATTTACATAGATTATGATTCCCGAGGCATACAAATTAGAGATACTGACACAGCGAAGAAATATGATAAGCGCAGTCTTGTTAGCCTTATTGAGAGTGCAAGGAAAGGTCGTGGCGATAAAAGCCCAATACCATGGTTCAGGCAAACATAACAAGGCCAGGCAGCATCGCTCCCTGCGGTCGCTGGACCTCGTTTCACTCGGCCGCTGCTGGCGGCGTTATAGCAGGAATGGTGATTTATGAATATTATGGATGAGCAAGTATCACTATTGAATGAGTTGAGCGAACTCATGATGATAAGCAGTGAGCTAGGGTATGAATCTCTTTCGTGTGAGTTTAAATATCACACTTCAGAAGATGGTAGTAGTTCAATAGGATCCAAATTTAGTTATGTAATTGATGGTAAAAGGGTCTCAAAGGCACTTGTAAAACCTGAAAGAGAGCGGCTCTATACCGTTGTGCCTAAGCTTCACTCAGTTATGAAATCGCATACTGGCGGTGATTGGAAGTCATTTACACTAACTATAAATGAAACTGGTGAGGCTAAAACCAAATTTGAATACCAATAAAAGCTATAACAAGCAGCTCCACCGGACTCCGCAAAATGTGTCGCGCTTTTTGCTGGAGCAAAAAGTCACGCCAATTTTGCTCCTCCGGTGAGCTGGGCGTTATGTGAAAAAATGGAATTCCGGAGCAGATGAAACAGATCTATAAAATTACTTATAATCCCACAGGTAAAATATATATAGGCAAGGATAGCATCGGAAGCCATCGTTATTTTGGCAGCCCGGATATGGATACAGTAAATGCAGACTTTGCAACGCTTCCTCAAGAGGTACGCAAAGATTACACAGTACGTAAACAGATACTTTGGGAGTCACCAGATTGTGAAGAGTCTGAACTAGCAGCCAAAGAGGTAGAGTTCATTCGCAAGTATCAATCTAATAACCCAGATATTGGTTACAATAGATGACCTAAATTCAATGAAAACACATAACAAGTGCCATCAATCGGACTTGGGTAAACTGTCACCGTTTTTGCAAAAAGACGCAAAAACGCCGCCACTTCACCCAAGCCGTTGTGGCAGGCGTTATATGCGCAAAAGTACCAAACACTTGTACGCGGTTTTCTT
>NZ_LWFE01001342.1:0-1856 GCF_001635675.1 Oleiphilus sp. HI0061
CTGCCAACGAATATATTTGGGGTGTAAACAGAACGGGATACTTTTGTCACTTGGTCAAGGATATCAACTTCGAAGCTTTACGATTGCACTTTGATATTCCGCCTTCAATAGAGCTAAGTGAAACTGAACAGCGTATTAGCTGCATGAATACTTATACTGACATCAAAGTAACAAAGAAAAAATGCACATAACCAACAGCTCAAACGGACTCCGTAACAATCGCATCATTTTTGTTCCAAAAATGCCGCCATTGTTACTCCTCCGTTTAGCTGGGCGTTAGATGCCCCATGTGCTCACAGCCTCTCCAAAAGAACAAGACTGTTCATTTTTAAAGGGTTAGTTTAATCTTTCGAAAAATATATACATTGGAGAAAACTGTGAAAAACTGGTTATTCTTATCCGCTGCTATTATTTGTGAAGTAATTGCAACATCCAGTCTTAAGTCTAGTGAAGGTTTTACTAAAATCGCCCCATCGCTGCTTGTTATTATTGGCTATGGCGCTGCTTTCTATTTACTTTCACTTACTCTGAAATCAATCCCTGTTGGTATTGCATATGCAGTTTGGTCAGGGCTTGGCATAGTTTTAGTAACTCTAGTCGCATGGTTCATGCACGGGCAAAAACTTGACCTTTGGGGGTATGTTGGCATGGGTTTAATCGTTGGTGGCGTTGTTGTTCTCAACTTGCTTTCAAAAACCAGTGCACATTAGTCCAGTATGCATCTAACAAGTTGCACCAGTCGGAAAACCTCCGCTCCGCGGCTTTGTGCATTCGCTTCGCTCATTGTTGCACAAAGCCACTACACTACAGTTTCCGCTGTGCAAGGCGTTAGTTGTAAGTAGGGATATGAAACGAGTAGCAATAATACTTAGTATTTTGTGTGTTTTGGTCTACGGAATTTCTTGGTTTTTCGGTACGCCCTATATTCATATACTCATTGGTATTATGGGTATACAACTTTTCATGTCTCTTGCCTCTGTCGGTGAAAACGAAGAAGAATTGGTCGAGTTAAAAGCACAGGGTAGCTGGGTTCGTGAATGGCATGTCTGGGTTCTGCTTGCGTGTATTTTTTCTGGGCTGGTAGTCGCAGAATATTACTATCCAGTACTAGAGAGCTTTGGGGCAAAATGACAACTAACAAGTTTATCAAACATCGTTCCGGCCACAAAAACACGTGGCCTGCACTGGACGCGCAAAAAGACGCGCGCCGTTTATAAAAGCGTTATACGTAAAAATGGAATTTCCAGAATGAACAAGTATGTGAAGTATTGCTTCCTCTCTGTTGTTTTTGCCGCTTCTTTAGTTGTGCTTTTTGCAGCGGGCGTATTCGCTTACATGAAAGTGCAAGAAGCAATGATTACGCGGGTAAACGACCCTGATATAAACCTTAAAACAGTTAATCATTGGCTCAGCGGTGACAAGTTGGTTTTTACCGCAATAGCTGAGAACAACAGCGAACACGAATGGCTCAATGTTTCTGTAAATTTTATCGTTAAAAAATCAGATGGCAGCTTCTTTAAACGGTGCCCATTACTGCTAATAAATAAGCCGTTTTCAAGTGGTAACATCGACATTGAAGCTGTCTGTACAAACATGCCTGCCGGCTTTAGCAATTACACCTATGAGGTCAAGATCTTCGGCGAATACTAAAACGTATAACCAGGCAATCAAAGACGCCCACAAAGGGTCGTGGGCTGGACTCGCTCTGCTGCGCGCCGCTCGCCCTTTATTGCGGCGTTAAATGTTTTTTGGCCTTTAGGTTTAAGGCTCAGTATTCGGCAAGGAATGCACGTTTCTAATCTGGCACCTTTCCGTTTAAATTTTTAGGGTAGGTGGCACGTTTTCCCACTGTTCAG
>NZ_LWFE01001343.1:0-836 GCF_001635675.1 Oleiphilus sp. HI0061
TCCCTAGGAACACACCACCGACGAAGCCTCTACAAATTAAAATGTACCTGAGAAACTTAAACAGCGGAGCGGAACAGCGGGAAACCGTGCCACTTACCCTAAAAACTTAAACGGAGGAATGTATGAAAAGAAACGAGCACTCCTTGCCGAGTATTGAGCCTTAAACCTAAAGGCCAAAAAACATTTAACGCCTTGCACACAGGTAGCTAATAACAGTGGCCGGCTCTTTGGCCGCTTTTATTAGATATCCTGTGCTGCTACTGGTTAGTAGTGCGGTTACCTAGGTGGTTATTTATAACAATCCACTTCCCGACTACTACGATTTTTTAACTTCGATCATTTGTTTGTTCTTCACTCTCGCTTGATCAGGATAAGAATGAATTATTCGCTAATATTGTATGTCGTTTCTTACGAAGTGGCCTTAAACAGAACGAGGTATTATGCGCTGGTTTGCAGTTGAATAATGTGATGAAAAGAACGATTTATTCAGCCGTTACCCGCTAACTTAACCCTTAGCCTTCGATGCCTAAGACTACTAACGCTTTTATAAACGGCGCGCGTCTTTTTGCGCGTCCAGTGGAGCCCACGTGTTTTGTGGCCGGAGTGATGTTTGATGAACTGGTTAGATGTTTTAGAACACCCAAGTAGAACAACACCACGTTGTGTAGCCGAAGGCGGAACTTTAGTTCGTTGCCTGTGGCTAAAATAATTAAGTTGACGACTTTACCGGATTCCCTAGGAACACACCACCGACGAAGCCTCTACAAATTAAAATGTACCTGAGAAACTTAAACAGCGGAGCGGAACAGCGGGAAACCGTGCCACTTACCCTAAAA
>NZ_LWFE01001344.1:0-317 GCF_001635675.1 Oleiphilus sp. HI0061
CCTGAGGCAATATATTTCCTTCGTAGGTTTGCACCACCTTATTTGAAGCAGAACAAGCACTCAATAAAACTAAACTTAACACTAAACCTAAAAACTTTGGCCTTCTTAAGCCTTGAAAAAATCGATACATAAACGCCTCTAAGTGGAAAAATAACTGACAGCATTGTGCCTCCAAGCACACCTCTTGGCAACAAATTGATTTTTCGGGAATTTGTTATACAGTTAAGTAAAATAACAACAACGACAAGTATTAATTGGAGGATACACCAATGAATGAACAAGCCGATCTTTCACACCGCACAGGCGAACAAGGGGAA
>NZ_LWFE01001345.1:0-7952 GCF_001635675.1 Oleiphilus sp. HI0061
CTAAACGAGAAGATCTATTGTGAAGCTTATCGCGCTAGCGACAATCATGGCCAGCGACTATACCAGATACAACTGACTTCACAGCTGGGACAAAAACTCGACAAGTATGCGCGTAGCTCCGTCATCTTATTTACCTTACGCATGACCGAAGGTGCCGCAGAAATGGCTGGACTACAAGCACTTCATCAATTCTTAATGACCGGCTTTGAAGCCTTTCATAGCATGAAGGATGTACGCACGCTGATGAATACCTTAAGCGAAAGAGAAACCGTCTATCTCGATGAGATTTATCAAGGCAATAATCACCCCTTCAATTTTGACCTGAGCATATAAGCACAAAGGAAATACACATGACCGACCGCATCATTCTTGAACGAGTAAGGCTGGAGATTAAAGATCAAATTGCCTATGTAACCTTAGTTCGTGCAAGTAAGCTCAACGCACTCGATATAGCTATGTTTGAGGCCATTGCAAAAGTGGCTAAAGAACTTAAAAAGAACAAGTCTATCAGAGCGGTCATTCTATCTGGTGACGGTGATGCTTTCTGCTCTGGACTAGACATAAAAAGCGTTTTGAAAAGTCCGGTAGCCGCGCTCAAACTTTTGGTTAAACCCGGCACCAAGGCCTCAAACCTGGCCCAGGATGTCAGCTACCTGTGGCGCGATGCTCCCGTTCCTGTCATTGCAGTGACACACGGAAAATGCTGGGGAGGCGGCTTTCAAATCGCATTGGGTGCCGACTTTAGATACAGCACACCCGATTGCGAATTCTCTATCATGGAAGCACGCTGGGGTCTGATTCCCGACATGGGCGGCACACTAACGCTGAGAGAGCTGGCACCGATTGATATCGTCAAAGAGCTTGCGATGACGGGCCGAGTTTTCAATGCTGAAGAGGCTAAATCATATAACTTGATTACCCATATCTATGATGACCCGATGACCAAGGCAGTCGAATTCGCTGAAGAGATCAAACAGCGCTCGCCAGATGCCGTTGCCAGCAACAAGCTGCTTTTCAACAAAACCTGGCTTAGCACCATCAAACAGGCTTTAAATTGGGAAACAAAATTACAACGCAAGCTGATCGGTCGTTACAACCAGAGAGCAGCAGTCAGCCAAGGCACCAAAGGCGCGAAGCCCTTACCTTTTAAGAATCGCAGCTAAGCTTGAATCAAACAGGCTAGAAGCGATACTTTCCCGCCTCAACAGCCGCTTGTAATTCAGCATTAAAGGGCTGATAAGCTGTGTCGCCTGGAAGACAGACCCATACCGGGTCTGTTATCTGCTCCAAATCATAAGCAATTTTCTTCAAGTCAGTTTTCTTGTATTTGAAGGTTCCCGTTGTCTCCATCGATGAAGACAATCGAATAAAAATCGGCCGGGCATATGCGGGCAGATTCTCACTTAAATGTTGGTAGACCTCTGAAGAGTCAAAATGAGCACCTTTCTCAAGCGTAATAGATGCCATTCCCGCTCTACCGTTTGTCTCGGGTATCTCGACACCATAAACCACAGCATCAGCTACAGCAGTCATCTGAGCCAATACATTCTCGACCTCAGTTGTCGAAACGTTCTCACCCTTCCAACGAAAAGTATCACCCAGGCGATCAACAAATTGGGCATGATTGAAGCCTTGATCTCGCATCAAGTCACCGGTATTAAACCAAGCATCCCCCTGTTTGAAGACATTTCTCAAGATGGTGCGTTCGGTTTTCTCTGGGTCGGTATAACCATCAAAAGGGGTTTTATCGGTAATTTCACCCAATAGTAATCCCGCCTGTCCTTTTTTGACCCGTCGCAGGAAGCCATCGTGATGCCTGACTGGACAATCTTCTTCTAAATCATACTCGACAATGGCGTAAGGGATTGTCGTGAAGCCAACGGTAAAATCATGATTGAATATATTGAGAAAACCTACATTCCCCTCACTAGAGCCATAAAACTCCATCACCTTATCGACACCAAAGCGCTGTTTAAAACCCGCCCACAGGTTTGCTCGCAAACCGTTACCAAAAATCATTCTTACCTGATGATTTTTATCATCAGCACTTTCTGGCTGAGACATCAAATAGCGACACAACTCACCAACATAACAAATAGCAGTTGCTTGCGTTCGTCTTACCTCAGACCAAAATCTACTAGCAGAGAATTGTCGCGCCATAACCAAGCAGGCATCACCAGCCAAGACACTGCCCCATGCAACTACCAAGGCTGTACCATGATAAAATGGCAAGGTCACATAAGCTCGGTCACGCGGTGTCAGCTGTAAACATGCCAGTCCCGCACCACCAAAGGCTTTCATAAAACGTCCATGAGTCAAAATAGCCGCTTTCGGCAGCCCGGTCGTACCAGAGGTATAAAAATAACAGAAAGCCTCGGAAGGACGACTCCTCAAGGTACTACCCGGATTCTCTGAGCTTTCTTTCCTCTGCACCGCCGCAAGATCTGTCCAGCCATCAGGCAAAGCATCAGGGTCAACATCACTAAGCAAAGTGTCAGCATCATCAAAGAAAAAGCGAGCATTACTAGAAACAGGAAGACTACTCTCTACCTCAGAAATCGCTGAAAATAGCTCTCGCCCGACAATAATTGCTTTAGCATCGACGAGCTCAAAACTGTGGCGTAACACCGCGGCGCGCTGACTGGTATTGATGAGCGCACTCACGGCCCCTATTTTGGCAATCGCAGCAACACAGGCCAATAGCTCTGGGCGATTCTCCATAAAAACAGCAATGACATCACCTTTGCCGTAACCAGAGTTCAGAAGTGATCGCGCAAGTCGGTTAACCCACTGATTGAAGATCTGGTAAGTAAATTCCCGCTCTTCGAAAATTAACGCAAGCCCTTGCGGATTTCTTGAGGCCGACTGCTCAAGACAAACCCCCATCCCGGCAGGGTAATCACCTGGTTTTCGGCTCGCGATATACATTCCCTTGACTCTCTTGGGCGTACCTTTGATAAAAGCCGGTAGCTTAGAAACAAAACGAGGAAATGAGATGGTATTCGCCACTGCTTCAGTATCTGCGTTACACTTGGATATCGGGGCCATAAATTAGCTCTTTTTATTAGTTCGGCGCTTTACATCATCGGAAATTTACTTAGGAAAGACACTCATCTAATCGGCGAATAATTGATTTCTCAATTTTGGATTTAAGAGGCATAAGTAAGAAACCCAGCTCCATTTTCAGGTCAACCTGTTGTGGTAGCACTGTCATTCGCCCCTTAGCTCCAGCACCTTTGAAGCGCACTGTATCACCTTCCCAATGATATTTAACACCAAATTCCTCAGCCAAACTGACGACCATATCTTCGGAAATCTTCTTAATTTCATCGTGAGCCAAATGATGCTCTCGAACAACCTGTATCACTGACATATATTTTTCTCTAATCTGTTTACTGCTCTAGCCCTAACTTTGAACTTCTTCCAAAACGCGGCTCAATTAGACGCCCTAAATCTTTAAGCTAACGAAGCGCTTTCTATTCGGGCGAAACCCGACAGTTTACCTCGATTGCTCTTGATGCAAAACAACTGCCTAGCAAAGTTCATTCATTTACCTACAAGTCATGATAGTTTTCCTGACACAGCAGAGTTAGAATGAGCACAATTTTTAGATCCGCGTTACATATAGATGAGTATAGCCCATGACCCAAGAGTCTCACACACAAGATTCACAGGCCCAGCAATCACAAGATGACACTACCCACTTTGGCTTTAAAAATGTCAAAGCTGAAGAGAAAGCAGGAAAAGTCGCTGATGTTTTTCATTCGGTTGCCAGCAAATACGACATCATGAATGATTTGATGTCTTTAGGCATTCACCGCGTATGGAAGAAGTTAACGATCGAATCCAGTGGTGTCCGTCCGGGACATAAGGTCTTGGATATTGCAGGTGGAACGGGAGACCTGACCATGCAATTCTCCAAACGCGTTGGTGAACAAGGGCAAGTTATTCTCGCCGATATTAATTCATCCATGCTGAATGTCGGGCGTGACCGTTTACTAGACAGAGGCTACGGCAGCAACATCGATTTTGTTCAAGCCAACGCCGAAACACTCCCTTTTCCAGACAACTATTTTAATTGTGTCAGCATCGCCTTTGGCCTTAGAAATGTGACAGATAAAGACAAGGCACTAGCCTCAATGGCACGCGTATTAAAACCAGGCGGCAGACTATTGGTTCTTGAGTTTTCCAAGCCAAAGAATGACCTGCTCAGTAAAGTTTACGACCAGTACTCTTTCAAGGCTCTGCCTTTAATGGGGCGTTTGATCACCAATGATAGTGAAAGCTATCAATACTTGGCAGAGTCTATTCGCATGCACCCTGACCAGGAAACCTTAAAAGGTATGATGGAAAACGCAGGCTTTGCCAATTGTCGTTATCACAACATGAGCGGCGGCATTGTTGCTCTACATACGGGTATAAAACCTTAAGATGAGCCTTATGGACACTAAGCGGCTAACTAAAATTGCAGTTACTATTGAAAGTGCAATCAATACAGCTCTTTCAATGGACCCTGCGGCTCAGAAACATTTAAAACGCCTTAGAGACTGTGTGCTAGCCATTAGTGTCAGTTCCCCTAGCAAAGTTATCTATGTGGGCGTTGAAGAGCAAAACGAAGCCCAAAGTAACGAGTCAGACGATAACACCCAAGTGGTTTATCGAGTTGCCATACTCCCCGCTCAGGACCATTCCAGCGTTCAGATCAAAGGTTCCTTACTGTCCTTTATTAAACTTGCTAGCTCTAAGGACAAAAGCTTACTCTTCAAAACCAACGAAATTCAACTAAGTGGCGAATCTGTCAGAATTCAACAAATTCAGGCATTCCTTAGCATCGTCAGTGTTGACTGGGAAGGCATTCTCGCTTCTGTTATCGGCGATATTCCCGCACATATTATCGGCACCTCTATTCGCCAAAGTTTGAGTTTTGGCAAAAACCTGACTCAATCTTTGATCAGAGATGCGGAAGAGTTTATTAAGTATGAATTACGCCTGTTTCCAAATAAGGCTGCTGCTAAAAAGCAATTTGCAGCGATCGACAAGCTCTATCAGGCAAGCGAAGCTTTAGAGAAGAAAATTAAGGCTCGACTTGGTGATAAGTCAAATCAAGATAGCACTGTTAGCCAAGAGCAAACGACCAATTAACGCATAAATAAGAGATCAATAAACTCCGTGTCGAAGTTATTACTACTTACCAAACTCCGCAGAATATTCGTGATTCTGTGGGTCATTAGTCGCTACCGCCTAGACGAGTTTATTCCGCTTGCTCAGCTCCCCTTAAGCGCCAGACTACTTCTAATTCTTGCACCTTGGCACTTTTTTCCAAAACCGAAGATGTCTCGCGGTGAGCGAATCCGCTTAGCTTTGGAAACTCTGGGCCCTATCTTCATTAAGTTTGGACAGATACTCTCTACCCGACGCGACTTGCTACCTGATGATATTGCGGATCACCTCAAAAACCTACAGGATCAGGTCACGCCGTTTTCAGGAGCTATATCCAAGGCTTTAATTGAAAAAGGCTTGGGGAAGAAGGTTGGAGAAGTATTCCAAGAGTTTGACGATGAACCACTAGCTACCGCTTCCATTGCACAAGTACATAGCGCCACGCTACATTCAGGTAAAGAGGTAGTCGTCAAAGTCATTCGTCCTGGCATTGAGCGAACCATCGACCAAGATATTGCCGTCATGCTGTTCTTTGCTCTGGTTCTGGAAAACTATTGGGTGGATGGTAAGCGACTTCACCCGGTACAGGTCGTAAGAGATTATGAAAAAACAATTTACGATGAGCTCGACCTGCAAAGGGAAGCAGCAAATGCCTCCCAGATCCGTAGAAACTTTCTAGATTCTGAACTGATCTACATCCCGGAAATTCATTGGGACTACACTAACCAGCACGTTCTGGTCATGGAACGGGTGTATGGTATTCCTGTTGCTGACGTTGACGCGCTGAGAACCGCCGGGGTCAACCTGAAAGCACTTGCCGAACGCGGCGTAGAGATCTTCTTTACTCAAGTATTTCGCGATAGCTTCTTTCATGCTGACATGCACCCTGGAAACATATTCGTCTCGTCAAAGAATCCTCACAACCCGCAATACATTGCCATCGACTTTGGTATCGTTGGCACACTAACGCCTGAGGATCAAAACTACCTCGCACGCAATCTGCTCGCCTTCTTCAAGCGTGACTACAAAATGGTTGCCGAGTTACATATTTCATCAGGCTGGGTTCCTGAGGACACACGTGCAGACGAGTTTGAATCAGCCATCCGTACGGTTTGCGAGCCTATTTTCGAACGCCCGCTAAAAGACATATCCTTTGGACAGTTTCTGCTGCGCTTGTTCCAAACAGCGCGTCGCTTCAATATGGAAGTTCAACCCCAGCTTGTACTGTTGCAAAAAACCCTACTAAACATCGAGGGCTTAGGGCGGCAGCTCTATCCAGACCTGGATCTTTGGAACACGGCACAACCTTATCTAGAAAAATGGATGAAACAGCGCATCGCACCACCTGGTGTTTGGAAAAACGTTAAACAGCACTTGCCTGAGTGGCTTGAACAGTCACCAGAAGTGCCCAAGTTGATATTTGATGCCATGAATCAAATTAAGCACTTAGATAGCTTTACACAAAAGCGCGAACAGCAAACTATCCAGCTAAAAAATGACATAAATCTACAGCGCAAACAAACAAAAGACTATATGATAGGTGGTACCTTGTTGGTGCTAGCCATTGCCCTAAGTAAACCAGACACACAGCAGTGGTTAACAAATTTAACCTGGTCTGAAATCGGGCCAGCAATAGTCGGTGCGTACTTTATATTCCGCACCAAACGAATCACGAAATAACAGGCAGTTTAGTTACCATGTCTACGGTTTTAGAACAGTTAACAGAAGTTTTGGCCGAGCGTCGACAAGCCGATGCCAGCAGCTCTTATGTTGCCAGCCTACACGCCAAAGGCTTAAATAAAATATTGGAAAAGGTCGGTGAAGAGTGCACCGAAGCAATTCTTGCAGCCAAAGATGCTCAGGATGACGAAGGTAAGAAAGCCTTAGTCTATGAAACCGCTGATTTATGGTTTCACAGCCTGGTAATGCTTTCACACCTGGACCTCGAAGCTAAGGACATCCTTCAAGAACTTGAGCGTCGTTTTGACTTATCAGGCCTTGAAGAAAAAGCATCTCGTAAACAGAAATAGGAGAAGGTTATGGGTATCAGTCCAATGCAGCTACTGATTATATTATTGATCGTAGCACTTATTTTCGGCACCAAGAAACTACGCAATATGGGCGGAGACTTGGGTGGCGCCGTAAAAGGCTTTAAAAAAGCCATAAAAGATGATGAGAAAGCCGCTGTAGAAAAGAAAGACAGCGACATCATCGAAGGCAAAGCTGAAAAAGTCGAAAGCAATGATAAAGAGCAACAAAAGTAACCCTGATCAGGCACTAGCTATCGAATACTATGTTTGACGTTGGTTTTTTAGAGCTCGTCTTAATCGCTATCATCGGCCTATTGGTTTTAGGACCCGAGCGCCTGCCCGTTGCCGCTAGAACTCTGGGTCGCTGGTTTGGCAAAGCACGCCGCATGACCAGCCAGTTCACTCAGGAAATAAATCGCCAGATAGAACTCGAAGACCTAAAAAGCGAGCTTAAAAAGCAGGGCGAGAGTTTGGACATTAATGAAGATGTCGAAATGATCCAGAATACCGTTAAAGACGCCCTCAAAGAAGCTGAAGAGTTCGAGCCCTTACCAAGAGATGAGTATGACAAGCTGTTTCAGGCACCAAAAGAGCCTGATTCGTCAAAAGACCTTCAAAGCAATACGCAAAACGACAAGCCTAAGCAGTCATAACATGGCCTCCGTAATAAGCTAAGCATAGTAAAGACATGAGTAAGACTTCTGACAACGCAACTGAAAACGACACTGTAGTCGACCAAGGCCAGCCTCTAATCAGCCATCT
>NZ_LWFE01001346.1:0-588 GCF_001635675.1 Oleiphilus sp. HI0061
ATACGTGATGACATTGATAAACAAATAATTGATCTATATGAAAATGATAAACGCCGCATACACTTGGCTAGTCGCGCTGCTAAATTAATCCAAGAAATCGCGCAAAATGAAGATTCTCCAGATTATGTCCATACTTTGTATCTCGAGTTAGAATCGATCAAAGTTTGCTGGAAAACACTAACTAGCGAATATCTAGAAGTTACTCTTGATCCGTTAGTTTTAAACACTTATGCAGTTTTGTACCCTTATTTATCGGTCCTTGCTGAAGCTATCAGACTGCATGGATCGGCTCGCGATGAGATTATCAATACCGTCTTAAAGCAAAAATATTTCGAGTTTTGCTCATCATGATCAAACTTAACAAGTTTAGCCTGCATCGCCCAAGGACGCCTTGGGCTGGACTCGCTATCGCTCGCCGCAGCTAAAGGCGTTGGTATGACTCCCCACGTCAAGAGGCCCGCACAAAATCCTGCCGGAACCTCGGCCAGAGCCTTTCTTTTTAATTAACATTCTTCCCGTTAGGGAAGCGTCAACGCATCAGATGAAGCAAGTAATTTCGACGGTGATCATGCTGGTATTCGTGGGTTG
>NZ_LWFE01001347.1:0-942 GCF_001635675.1 Oleiphilus sp. HI0061
TATCTCAGGAGATAAATACCACTGAGGTAAAAACAGCTGTTAAAAGTTGCGTGAAAAGCGTACTAAAAAACCCTAATGCCATGCTCTGGCTAACTCAGATTAAAGACAAAGATGATTACACGGCAGAACACAGTTTACGTGTATCTATCATGGCTGTTGCACTTGGGCGTGAGCTGGAGCTGCTGGAAAAGGAGCTTGAAGACCTAGGCGTTGCGGCGATGCTGCATGATGTGGGAAAGATTAATATACCCATCGAGGTGCTGAATAAAGAAGGATCCTTAAATTCCGAGGAATATGAACTCATCAAGGAACATGCGACACATGGTCGCAAGCTGCTGATGTCTAAATCAGACGTGCCTCCGGTCGCGGTTGATGTTGCGTATTGTCATCATGAACATCTCAATGGTAAGGGTTACCCAAGGGGGGTGACTGCTGAAAAGATTCCTTTCTTCGCTAAAATTGTTAGCGTGGTGGATGCTTTCGATGCCATTACCAGTGACCGGGTTTATAGTGATGCACGTTCGACATTGGAAGGTTTGCGTATTCTTTACGATTGTCGTGGCCAGCAGTTTGATGAGGAAATTGTTCGAGCTTTTATTCGCTTAGTAGGAATTTATCCACCGGGGCATATTGTTGAGCTGACCAATGGCGAAGTTGGTATTATCCTATCGTGCCAAAGAAACAATAAGCTTCGCCCCAAACTGATTATTGTCAGGAATACTGAGAAGAAAAGCTGTGCTGAACGGATTGTTGATCTAAGTAATGAGCAAAAAGATCAGCATGGTAAGCCGCTTCGAGTTAAAGAAATATATACAGACGGGGCCTTTGGCGTTCAGCTTAAGGAATACAAGGCCAAAGGCTTAAACTTTGGCCTTGCAGTACAGTAATAAACCTTAAAGCCTGGTACTGAACTTTGAAGGAATGACGAAAGCGCTAACAGTC
>NZ_LWFE01001348.1:0-822 GCF_001635675.1 Oleiphilus sp. HI0061
CGGCACGTATCTAGATCCAATACATCATTAAACACTGTCAACATGGGAGGGGCTAAAGAACGGTACTCTTGTTGAAATAGACCACATTTGCAAGCTTCTATTGCCGGCCAATCTAATGCTTTGATCTTATTTAGTACATCTTCTTTGGATAAACAGAATGATAACTCGTCTGCAGATCCAGAAAATGAGGCGATCGATACTAGATCTTCGGTCTCGTATTCATCACCGTGTTTTAGCCTGTAGGTCTGCGAGTACTCAAAATCCTTTGTGTTCAAAGTTTGTTGAAAATGAATAGCATATCGAAGCAGGGCATAGAGCAAAGCATCGAATGCACGAGGTACAATAAAGTGACGGAGCGCATGACTTTCAAATAAGGGAACGATAGTGAATGCTTTGACGAGTCGTTGTATAAGCGTGTAGCAACCAGCCCATCCGGTTTGTTTAAGGAACAGAGGGGTCATCTCTTCTAAGCTTTTCTCCAGCACCTTAGCACTGTGGAAGTGAGACGTTAATGTAAACATAAGCATTAGCCATACGCTCAGTGCGAAACAAATAGGGCAAGGTGGCGATAACGCCTGGAAATGGTTGATCGAAAGATATCGATAGGATTGAATTGAAAGCAATCGATGCTGTTTAAGCAAACCGCTAATTAATTTCAGACGTGACATACCATACTCTAAGACTAACGTTTCTAAATCGTGAATTTGCTCAAAATATCGGTCACGATGTGCTTCTGTATCATACGACTGAAGATAAAATGTGACGCTAGAAATTTTGCTCACCTCAACGCCATGAATTGCTCTTAGCTGCTTTTTCTTGCAC
>NZ_LWFE01001349.1:0-1297 GCF_001635675.1 Oleiphilus sp. HI0061
CAGGTCCACTTCGTATTGACGGCTTTTCGAGTTCATGCCCAGCACATGCTCGAAGTCGTCAATGAATCCGGTATCCTGATCCACCACGCGCAAGACATCGGCAACGCTGATCGCTCTCATTTGTTGGAAGAACGGATTATTCACCAGGTGTTTCTTACTGGCTGTAGGCAACCGCCAAAGGTGTTTGCCGCCTTTCGGGCGCAGTATCACGTCCCGATTGTCCGAACGTTCCAAGTATTCGCTGACCTCGTGTAACCGAAGGGTCAGCTCATCCGCCATACGCGGGATCAGTCGCGTCGGATCCTTGGAGATTTTCGGTTGCTGCGTACCCTCGACCAAGACCTGCTTCTGGTTTTTCCAGGTCTGTGGCTTCACCAGATCATCCTCTAACGCCCGATATCGAATGACTTCCGGCAGCATTAGCTGGCCGTTTAACCGGTTGGGAATCTGCAGGTACAGGAACCATTCATACCTGGCTTTATCTATACTGCCATCGGGTTTTAGCAATAGTGGTCGTGTGGCTTTCGGCGGTAGACGCTGATCAATGCAGGCATCGCCGAGCATATTGCCGGCGACCAGATCCAACCGAGCTTGGTCTAAGATCCGGGCTAACCGTTGCGTTTTGTCGGTGCCTTCCATGCGCAGACAGCAAAAGAGCGACCGTAACAGGCCGGTTCGCAATGTGGATTCCGTGTCCAGGTGTTGCCAGAACGCTTCCTCCGCTGACTGTTTCTGATTGCTCAGGTATCGGCAGACCGAGTTCAGGTCGTTGGCACTGAGAAACTGGAAAGCCTGTTGCTGTACCGCGTGGAAGGAAGTATTAGGGTCGATGCGGTCATCCACGAACAGGTGCAGGATCTCAGCGGCTTTACTCACGTTGCGGGCTGCCTTTTGCCAGTCTTGATAAACCCGTTCCTGCGCCATCTGATGCGCTCGTTGCTTCACCTGTCGAGTGTGATGGATGAACCCTTCCGCAATGCGCTCCAAGCCCTGCTGGTACCGAGACTGCAGATAGCACAGCAGGTACAAGCATTGGTTAGCAGGCGACTGACGCTTAAGTTTAGCACCGTAATAATCAACCCGTTCGGCATAGTGATGCTGGTTTTTCTGGGACAGAGAAAGCGAGTCGAGTACAGTCGTCACATCCTCCATTAGCGGTTGAATATGGTTATACACCGCCAGCTCTTTCTGCAGCTCGGTACCGGTGAAGTTGCGAGCGCTCCCGCGCAGCTGCTTCAATGTAAAGTGGTCTTCATCGGAAACCAGTGTCTGCAGCATATTCTTTAAGCTTTGGCTG
>NZ_LWFE01001350.1:0-1206 GCF_001635675.1 Oleiphilus sp. HI0061
ATGTTAATTAAAAAGAAAGGCTCTGGCCGAGGTTCCGGCAGGATTTTGTGCGGGCCTCTTGACGTGGGGAGTCATACCAACGCCTTTAGCTGCGGCGAGCGATAGCGAGTCCAGCCCCGGGGCTTTTTCCGGGGCGAGGCAGGCTAAACTTGTTAGAGTTGATTGAATACTTTTGCTGCATTGTTCTTAATTGATTCCTGGCAAAGCTCAGACTCTACGCATTGTTTAAGTTGAATTTGAAGAGACACGGACAAACTGCTTAAAGTTTCCCTAGCCTGAATAACATTGCCATGATCAATATCTTTGATTGCTTCGCTAACCAGCGAGCGATCTATTAAAGCTTGACCAGCAGTGCTAGACAACCACCTTGCCGTAGTATCTTTATTAGCAACTGAGTAACCGTAACCACCACCAATTAAAAAGGCTACGACTACTAGAATAACAATGGAGATTGCCTTTAATTTCTTTTTCATATTTTTACTCTAACGCTTTTAGCTGCGGCCGAGCGCAGCGAGGTCCAGCCCAAGGTTCCCTTGGGCGATGCAGGCTAAACTGGTTATGATTAACTTCCCCATTTATGTGCCCCAGATATAAACCAGCCTTTATCATTTTTGTCGAAATAGTAGGTAAAGCCTTCTTGGTTTTCTCTGCTTTCGAGCTTACCAGCCATTACATCTAAGCACTTGGGTGACCAGAAACTCATATATACGATAGTTTGGCCCTCTAATAAGGAAATGATTTTCGGCATTTCTTGGGACAAAAATTCTGGAGTAACACCTAATACTGGAAAGTGAGCTTTGGGCTTTCGGAATTCCTCACAGGCTTGAGAGGCCCCTGATAAAAGTAGTAGGAATACAATAAGCACACCTTTATACATTTTTACTTCCTTGATCATAGACATAATGACTCCCCACGTCCCAAAAGAGTGCTGACCTCCTATCGTGGGTTAGCAAAGCCAGAGCCATAATATATGTGTCATACCATATAAGCGGAGGCCAGCACCATGAAAAACAATACCATAATTTTTGTCGGATTGGACACCCATAAGGAGTTCACCGAAGTCGCATATTGCGAAGATCAACGAGGCTCAGAAGTAAAGCATCTCGGAAGAGTTTCTTCAGCCAAAGTATCACTTACCAAGATGGCAAGACAGTTTGAAAGCAAATACCCGCAGGCTACCCTGCATTTTGTTTATGAAGCAGGCCC
>NZ_LWFE01001351.1:0-1323 GCF_001635675.1 Oleiphilus sp. HI0061
CTTGTTTTATCTCTTGAAACTCACCTTCGGCGATCTCTTCAGGCGGAACGGTACGTTGGGGAAATTCCTGGGCAGAGAAAGGGTCCTTAACCGGCTGCTCCTCCGCCTGAGACGACTGTCTATAAGTTGTCTGGGAATAAAAGCCGCTTTGTGAGGAATTCTGTACCAGATTTTTCGCAATCATCTTGGCAAACGAAGCTCTAAAGCCCGGCGTCAATAAAATAAAGCCAATCGTATCGGTCACAAACCCAGGGGTAAGCAACAATGCTCCCGCGATTGCCAACATCATCCCTTCACCAATTTCAGAGACTGGCATCTGGCCACTTTGCATCTTCTGATTAGCTCTGATAAAGGTACTCAGCCCCTGTTTTTTAAGCAGCGTCACACCTATGACTGCCGTCAATAACACCAGCAACACTGTATAAAAGACACCAATAAATGAGCCCACCTCAATTAATACCAACATCTCAATGATAGGAACAATCAAGAACAGTAAAAATAAAATTTGCATACTTACTCCAAGTCGAGATTTATTAGTACCCGACTGCATTAATCCTTTTTCTTATCCTAACAAGCCATTAAGATAGATTCTCATTTAAGGGTTAGGGGTGATCCCTCGATACCCAACACGCCCCAATCTGGTATTAATATAGGCAGAACATGAAATTACAAGATGCAGTTATTGCAATTACAGGCGGCGCTCAAGGCTTAGGAAGAGAAATGGCTTTAGGCCTTGCTGAAAAAGGAGCTAATCTCGCTCTGATCGACATGAATGCAGAACGTCTTGATGAAACCGCTAATGAGTGCGAAGCACTGGGCGTCACAGCTAAAACCTATGTTTGCAACGTTGCCCAAGAGGCTGACGTAGAGAACACCTTTAATACGATTGAGCGCGATTTTGGAAAGCTGAATGGCCTCGTTAATAATGCCGGCATTCTACGAGACGGTTTATTGCTAAAAGCTAAAGATGGCAAAGTTAGCCAAACCATGAGCCTGCAGCAATGGCAAAGCGTGATCGACGTTAACCTTAGTGGTGTATTCCTGTGTGGCCGTGAAGCTGCCCGCCTGATGGTTAACACCAATTCAGAGGGTTGTATTATTAATATTTCCAGTATCGCCAGAGAAGGCAATATTGGACAAAGTAATTACAGCGCGGCTAAAGCTGGCGTGGTTGCATTAAGCGTCACTTGGGCCAAGGAACTCGCGCGCTATAATATTCGCTCTATGGCGATCGCTCCCGGTTTTATGGAAACGGAAATGACAGCCAGTATGAAACCTGAGGCTCAAGACCATATGAAGAAAGTTATCCCTTTAGGTCGCCCC
>NZ_LWFE01001352.1:0-1033 GCF_001635675.1 Oleiphilus sp. HI0061
ATTTATGAATTGCAGTATGCAATGGACACCTTTTATTTCTTGGTGTGCGGCGCATTAGTTATGTGGATGGCAGCAGGTTTTGCCATGCTGGAAGCAGGCTTGGTTCGCGCCAAGAACACCACTGAGATCCTAACCAAGAACGTTGCACTGTTTGCAGTATCATGCACCATGTACCTAATCTGTGGTTACGAGTTCATGTATGGCGGCGGCTTCTTCCTATCAGGTACTGACAGCGTTGCAACTATAGACGTTGCTCAAGCTCTAGCAGATTCTGCTGAAAACGGCTTCGGCGGTGACTCTGTTTACTCAGGCGCTTCTGACTTCTTCTTCCAGGTCGTATTCGTTGCAACGGCAATGTCTATCGTATCGGGTGCGGTTGCTGAGCGTATGAAGCTTTGGGCTTTCCTAGCATTCGCAGTTGTTATGACGGGTTTCATCTACCCAATGGAAGGTGGCTGGACTTGGGGTGGTAACTCTGTGTTCGGTATGTACGACCTCAGTAGCTATAGCGATTACGCTGGTTCAGGTATCGTTCACATGGCAGGTGCTGCAGCAGCATTGGCTGGTGTTATCATGCTAGGTGCTCGTAAAGGCAAGTACGGTGCTAACGGTCAGGTTAACGCTATCCCAGGTGCGAACCTTCCTCTAGCAACGCTAGGTACATTCATACTGTGGATGGGCTGGTTCGGTTTCAACGGTGGTTCTACTCTTAAACTGGGTGGTATCGAAGTAGCTAACGAAGTAGCAAGCGTATTCTTGAACACTAACGCTGCTGCGGCAGGTGGTTTGATCGCTGCATTGATCGTTGCACGTATTCTATTCGGTAAGGCTGACCTTACAATGGCATTGAACGGCGCACTAGCAGGTTTGGTTGCGATCACTGCAGAGCCTGCTGATCCTTCTCCACTACTAGCAACGATCATTGGTGCGATCGGTGGTGTTATCGTAGTATTCTCAATCGTAACACTTGATAAGCTTAAGCTTGACGATCCTGTTGGTGCAATCTCGGTACACGGTGTAGTAGGTCTATGGG
>NZ_LWFE01001353.1:0-1680 GCF_001635675.1 Oleiphilus sp. HI0061
GCAACTTTACCGGATTCCCTAGGAACACACCACCGACGAAGCCTCTACAAATTCAAATGTGCCTGAGAAGCTTAAACAGCAGAGCGGAACAGTGGGAAAACGTGCCACCTACCCTAAAACTTTAAACGGAGGAATACATGATAAGAAACGAGCATTCCCTGCCGAATATTGAGCCCTAAACCTTAAGAGCCAAAAAACATTTAACGCCTTACGCAGCGGCCGAACGAAGTGAGGTCCAGCCACAGCGTATTTTTGCTGTGGCGAGGCTGGCGTAACTGGTTATATGATTCATAGATAACCGTACTCTTTTAGTGCAAGCCAGCCAAATAGACCTACTATAAAAATCACTGCGAAAGTGATTTCTCGTTTAGATTTTCGGTTTTCGATTTCTGCAACTTTTACAGAGTTGTCTCCGTAACCGATGTCATTCTCGATAGTATCCTTAGCTTGATCAACCAGCCATTTGAATTGAGAATTCATTTCTTTCAGTTCATCTCGGATCTCTCCGAGTACCTGATTTAATTCCTTGTTTTCCATAAAACCTACCTTGGCCTATTTACATATAACGCTTTTATAAACGGCGCACGGCTCTATCGTGCGTCCAACGCAGGCCACGTTTCTTTGTGGCCGGAGTGATGTTTGATGAACTGGTTAGATGTTTTAGAACACCCAACTAGACCAACACCACGTTGTGTAGCCGAAGGCGGAACCTGAGTTCTTGACTTGTGGCTAGAATAACTAAGATGAAGACTTTACCGGATTCCCTAGGAGCACACCACCGACGAAGCCTCTACAAATTAAAATGTACCTGAAAAGCTTAAACAGCGGTGCGGAACAGCAGGAAAGCGAGCCACCTACCCTAAAATTTTAAACGGAGGAATGCTTGATAAGAACTGAGCACTCCTTGCCGAATATTGAGCCCTAAACCTAAAGGCAAAAAAACATTTAACGCCAAGCTAATGGGCGCAGTAATAATGGCGACTTTTTTGCCGCGCAGCGCGAAAAAGGTGACATTATTACGGAGTCCTATTGAGCGCCTGGTTAGGCGGGTTTACGATGGTGAAATTTAACATATAAATCTTTGAGCACCTCAGGGAACAAAGCCCAATAGTCTAAGGCTTTTTCTTTAGGTACTTGCCAGAATAAGTTCTCTGTAAATGCAACATCAATGCAATTCTTAACCTTTTCATTGCCCACCATAAATTGGGAGCGCATAAATTGAAACATTCTGTCATACGTTTTGGCAGAAACACCACCTATCATTTCCCGGTTGAGGATTTTCGCTAAGAACTCGAACCACATAAATGCTTGGTCTTTACTTGGATCACCCCATTCTTGAGAGTAAAGATAGTCTACTTTCTTTGTTGTTTCAGGAAACTGAACCCTGAACTCTTCGTATAGAGTTTGAATACTCATTTAATACGCCTAACGCCCAGCTAAACGGAGGAGTAACAATGGCGGCATTTTTGGAACAAAAATGATGCGATTGTTACGGAGTCCGTTTGAGCTGTTGGTTATGTGCATTTTTTCTTTGTTACTTTGATGTCAGTATAAGTATTCATGCAGCTAATACGCTGTTCAGTTTCACTTAGCTCTATTGAAGGCGGAATATCAAAGTGCAATCGTAAAGCTTCGAAGTTGATATCCTTGACCAAGTGACAAAAGTATCCCGTTCTGTTT
>NZ_LWFE01001354.1:0-2473 GCF_001635675.1 Oleiphilus sp. HI0061
CTTCGCAAATTAAAGACCAGGTCAGAAAAAACCTGAACGCTTACGCTTATGACTTTAGAAAGCTAACGGTTAAGACACAAGAACTTGGATTAAGCCCCGAAACAGGCTTGCTCGGTCAGCTACGTGCTACCATCCATCAAAGCGAGGAACAGCTTACTTCGTTATCTGCCATGATGAACAGTTCGTTAGAGGCAACCAAAGCACGAAGTAAGTCAACCTTCTATATGATAACCGGCGTACTGACTGTGATTATTCTTATTATTAATTTAGCCATATTCCGATCCATCAATGCTCCTATCCAAAGGCTAACCCATGTCATGCGAAAGATTAATCATGATAAGGACCTGACAATTCGCTCAAACATAAGTGGCTCACACGAAATCGCTGAGCTATCCCAACACTTCGATGAAATGCTAAGCAGTTTTGAGCATGTATTGGAGCAGATTCACCAGGCTGCAAGTCAAACAAGCCAGTCTTCTGCTGAACTGACAGTCGCTAGCCAAGATAATTCAAGAAGCCTCGACGAGCAACAAGCTCTTATTGAACTTGTCGCTACAGCTATGACGGAAATGGCTGCTTCTATTTCAGAAGTCGCCGAAAATATCGTCAGCACCTCTGAAAGCGCCAATGAAGCCTATGACGAGACAATCTCTAGTAAAGAAACTGTTAATACCGCCGTCAATGTCGTCGAGTCATTAGAGCAGACAACCAGTAATACAAAAACCGTACTAGATGAACTAAGACAGGATTGCGTAGACGTCAGTAAAGTTATGGAAGTAATTCGTGGTATTGCTGAACAAACCAACCTTCTAGCACTTAATGCTGCCATTGAAGCCGCGAGAGCAGGTGAACAAGGCCGGGGTTTTGCGGTCGTCGCAGATGAAGTCAGAACATTGGCAGGTAAAACCCAAGAATCAACCGAAGAAATTGACATCATCGTTAATAAGCTTCAAGAAAACGCTGAAAATGCGGTGGGTGTGATGGAAGAAAGCCTCTCTAAGGTCCATGAAACTGTAGAGCAAGCCAATACCGCCAACCACTCATTGGAAAATGTCACCAATATGGTCAATCAAATCAATAATATGAGTACCCAAATCGCGACAGCCGCTGAAGAACAAAGTGCTGTGGCTGAAGATATGAGTGAGAAAATTGTTGGCATTAAGGATCACGCTGAAGTCAACACAGAAAATGCTGGCACCACTCGCGTACTGTCTGAGCAACAAGCTGAATTCGCGATTGAACTGGAACAACTAGTCAATCAATTCAAAGTCTCCTAATCATCAGCAAGCTATACTCAATAGCCTGTATACGATGGAATTAAATTATCACTAATCTGTAATGAGCGAACCCTAATGGTCTCGCTCTCTTTCTTTAACCGGCTGCTTCCCTACACACTAATATTATTCCTATGTCCGATTAGGCTCAACCTCAGTTTGAGTCTGTTATCAATACCATTTTTATATGGCGAATCGCGAATCAAGTTTTTCTAATTTTAAATATATGTTTTTTCATATATACTTTTATTCATATATAAATATATCATCAAGATGAATCATATCTATTATGAAGAAGCGCGTACTATTTCTATGCACCGGTAATTCAGCTCGCTCACAAATGGCTGAAGCCCTACTCAATTACCATCACGGTAATCGATTCGAAGCGTTTAGTGCTGGCACAAACCCTGAAACAGTTCACCCGCTAACCTTGGCAGCTCTTAAAACTCACGGTATCGAAAACATTCATCAATCAAAGCATATTGACGAACTCGCCGGGCAACATTTTGATTACGTAGTTACCCTTTGTGACAGGGCGACTCAAGAATGTAAATCACTCGGTGCAAAAGAGAAGAAATTAGAATGGAGCTTCAGTGACCCTAAGGTATCTAAGGGTGATGACCTAAGCGACATCGAACGTTTTCATATGAGCTTAACTGAAATAAATCGTCGAATTAATAGCTTTGCTGCAATCGAAAGTAATCAAGCAATACTTGATGCTCAACATTCAAACGAGCTATCGCCATTACAATTATTCAAGAGTCTGAGCGATGAGCTGAGGCTTAAATGCCTAATGCTGATTCAATATGAAGGTGAGCTATGCGTCTGTGAACTGATGGCAGCATTGGAGTATGAGCAACCTAAAGTTTCCCGGCACCTGGCACTACTCAAAAAAGCAGGCATTCTGACAGACCGGCGCATGGGGCAATGGGTATTTTATAGGATAAACCCTAGTCTACCATCTTGGGCTAAGTCAGTTTTAGCACAAACATGCGACGCCAATATTTCAGAATTCAGTATGAACATCAGGCGACTAGAAACGATGAAAACCCGTCCAGATAGAGTGCTTTCATGCAATTGATATTCTTCAACGAGGGTAGATAAACATGTTTCAGATATTTACTGATCTTGCCGCCTGGTTTGTTTTTGACATATTGGGTTTGAGCCCGGAAACCAAGCTCGGTGACGCCCTGCATTTT
>NZ_LWFE01001355.1:0-1153 GCF_001635675.1 Oleiphilus sp. HI0061
TTAAGTATCTACCAGCCAAAGACTAAAACTTTTATGGAGTTCTCAAGTGCTACACCTTTTTAGTCAGATAATCCAGTTTACCTGGCTGAACAAAATCGTTTTGTACCTTGCTTTGCTGTTCTCTTGTATTGCCGCGTTTTCACCCCTTACGGGGCTGGAGCAAGTTAATGTGAGTGACAAGGTGCTCCACCTAGTAGCATTTTTTGTACTTTCTTTATTGGTTCAAATTGCCTATCCAAGGCTAGGTTTAAGGGCAATACTATTTTGCTTGGCTTGCTTTGGTCTGGGTATTGAGCTTGTTCAGGCTTACTTGCCCCACCGTAGTTTCGAGCTAAATGATTGGTTTGTAGACTTGTTAGGCACAGTGATTCACCTGATCCTTATTGCGCCAACTATTAAGAGCAAGTGTTTGAGTGGTAAATACGCACCTTGTTAAATTCTTCAAACTCATTTAGGTCTGGACAAGTACGGGCTTCTTTTACTTCAAGCAAATCGTAAGCGGAAGAGGGCAGTACTTTTACGCGGGAGTCAGCAAGAAGTACTTGAGGACATTTAGTGGTAAACAAATCTAGCAAGTCGTGATTATCTTTGTCATATAGTACATCCGCCGCGGTGATCAGGTCGAGCTCTTCATCAAAAGCCATAAAGTCTTCAGAGTAGTCAAAGCTCAGAGAGTTGAGTTCGGCATTTGCACGACAAGCTTCAAGAGCGTCTGAGTCGATATCACAAGCTATGACTTTTTTGGCACCAGCCTTGGCAGCAGCGACTGCAACAACACCCGAGCCGCTACCAAAATCTAGCACTGTCTTACCACGCACATATTCCGGGTTCTCCAGAATGAACTGAGCCAAAACCTGTCCACTTGCCCAACAAAAAGACCAGTAGGCAGGTTCGGCCACAACAGCCTGTGCTTCGTCATGGCTAAGTGGGCCCTGTAATACAGTGGGGTCAAACAGGTAAAGGCCGATTGCAGGGCAGGCGGGAGGTTTAGTCGCCTTGACACGACCTTTAGCGAGAGTTTTATTTAAGTTAGCGTTGAGTGTATCGACAGTATTCATGACATTTTAATGATGATTGACAGTGTTAAGTTGACCAGCTTAGTGTAGCTACTTTATGCTGCGAGGAATAATAACAACAGCATTTCGATGCATCA
>NZ_LWFE01001356.1:0-37164 GCF_001635675.1 Oleiphilus sp. HI0061
CAGTATCAGGGAAGCGACGTTCTTTGGGCGTCATCGAGGATATAATCGCTTCCATCTGCCCTAAAGACTTATCATTAACTTGCTGTTGTGCAGCCTCTGCCATCTGCCCCATACCCGGCAACTTATCCAGCAAATTACCAACACCACCCATGTTTTTCATTTGTTGCAACTGGTCGCGAAAATCTTCTAAATCAAAGGATTTACCCTTTTTGATCTTTTTAGTAAGTTTTTCAGCTTTCTTCTTATCAAGATTACGCTCAGCCTCTTCAATCAGAGTCAGAACATCACCCATCCCCAAAATTCGAGAAGCCAAACGATCCGGATAAAACGGCTCTAATGCATCGACTTTTTCACCCATCCCCATAAACTTGATAGGCTTGCCGGTAATATGGCGCACAGACAATGCCGCACCACCACGGGAGTCGCCATCAGCTTTTGTCAGAATAACACCCGTCAATGGCAGAGCCTCATCAAAGGCCTTCGCAGTATTTGCTGCATCCTGCCCCGTCATAGAGTCAACAACGAATAAGGTTTCTACCGGAGTAATCGCCTGATGCAACTCTTTAATCTCAAGCATCATTTCATCATCTATAGCCAATCGACCCGCTGTATCGACAATCAAGACATCGCAAAAGGTTTTCTTGGCTTCAGATATCGCTGCATTAGCAATATCGATTGGTTTCTGATCAGTGGTGCTCGGGAAGAAGTTCGCTCCCACCTCTCCAGCCAATGTTTCAAGCTGCTTGATCGCCGCAGGACGATAAACATCCGCACTCACAACCATTACCTTTTTCTTTTCCCGCTCAGACAAGTGACGAGCCAGCTTGGCAACAGAGGTAGTCTTACCCGCACCCTGTAAACCCGCCATCAAAACAACAGCCGGAGGTTGGGCATTTAAACTCAAGCCTTCTGACTGAGCCCCCATCATTTCAACCAGCTCAGCATTCACTATCTTAATAAATGCCTGACCGGGCGATAAGCTACGCATGACTTCATAACCAATCGCGCGCTTTCTAACCTGCCCAATAAATTGTTTAACGACTGGCAAAGCCACATCAGCCTCAAGCAATGCCATTCGAACCTCTCTCAAAGTTCCTTTAATATTATCTTCAGTTAAGCGGGCTTTGCCGGTAACTTTTTTAAGACTCTCTGATAAGCGATCGCTCAGATTTTCAAACATGTTTAATCTCTATATTATTGCTATGTAATTGCAAACGGCGCATTATAACCATTTAACAGCCATAAGTTGAACATCAAGCTAAATAATGAATATCTTTGTACTCAGTTTTTTGTCGGTCGGACTGTATTTCACAGGGACAATCTATCAAACCCTCGTGTATCTCAGAAAAATTAATGCCAAGCACTTCATCTCCCTTTTAATCGGAGCCAGTGCGGCAAGCTTGCAGCTAATAGTTACTTTAGAGCAAACCTTCCGTGACAACTACGCCGCCTTTAGCTTCTCAAACTCAGCATCACTTATCGCCTGCGTTATTGTTATCGGGCTTTTATTGGCATCCAGCAGAAAACCACTCCAAGCAATTTTTCTTGCCGTTTACCCTTGCGCTGCACTTAGCGTAATCACCCTACTCGCCTTTAACGACAGCAGCCAATCATTCTCACCACAAAGCAGCGGCATCTTTATACACGTTATATTATCACTCATTGCCTACAGCGTCTTTTCGATTGCCGCCGTACAAGCATTACTTGTTCATATGCAGAACAACAACCTAAAGAAGCGAAACCACACTATACTAATGCGCAATTTGCCGCCACTCCTGACCATGGAGAACTTACTGTTTGAAATGCTATGGAGCGGCACTATCCTGCTTGCTCTTGCCATTCTCGCCGGTTTCATTTTTGTCGATGACCTATTCGCTCAACACTTGGCACACAAAACCGTTTTATCAATTCTTGCTCTGCTCACATTCTCTGCACTACTCGCAGGCAGAAAAATTTATGGCTGGAGAGGAATCACAGCCAGCAAATGGACACTTTGGGGCTTTAGCCTTCTAATGCTAGGTTTTTTCGGTAGCAAGCTAGTTCTTGAAACAATAAGCAAATAACCCGACAACCTTCATATAAACGGTAAACAACATTGAACGACGCCTCTATACCTTCTCTATTACTATTTCTGCTTTTTCTAATCATTTTATCTGGTTTTTTCTCTAGCTCAGAAACTGGCATGCTGTCGCTCAATCGCTACAGACTTAAACACCTAAAGAAAAATGGCCATAAAGGCGCGGAGAAAGCCAGCAATCTACTAGATCGAACCGATCAATTAATTAGCGTCATCCTAATTGGAAACAACTTTGTAAACATACTAGCCTCGTCAATAGCAACGGTCATTGCCATTCGACTATGGGGTGACGCAGGCATCGCAATTGCAACCGCAATCTTGACGCTAGTTATACTAATTTTTGCTGAGATAACACCTAAAACCATTGCAGCCTACCACCCGGAAAAGGTTGCCTTTCCCGCCGCACACATACTAAAACCTCTACTAAAGCTACTCTACCCAGCTGTCTGGTCAGTTAACCTTGTTACTAACTTCCTATTAACAAAACTCGGCTTTAGTACAAACGGAGAAGAAGAAAACCACCTAAGCCGAGAAGAACTGAGAACACTTGTTAATGAATCTAGCACCTTGATCCCACGCAAACACCAGGAAATGCTACTGGGGATTCTAGACCTAGAGAAAGTCACCGTTAACGACATCATGATTCCCAGAAACGAGATTGTTGGCATCGATATAGACGATGACCTGGATGATATTTTTCAGCAACTAAAAACCACCCAACACACACGCCTCCCCGTATACAAGGGCGATATAAACAACATCATTGGCATCCTACACCTTCGCAGCATGACTCGCGTACTTTCAAATGACGAACCGAACAAAGCCATGCTACTTCAAGCTTGCAGAGAACCTTACTTCACTCCTGAGAGTACTACACTCAACACCCAGCTAATACACTTCCAGCGGGAGAAACGTCGAATTGCCATTGTAGTTGATGAGTATGGCGACGCTCTCGGCATTGCCACAATGGAAGATATTCTGGAGGAAATTGTTGGGGAGTTCACTACTGATTACTCTTCAAGCAGCAGCCAAGACATCACACCTCAAGAAGATGGTTCATTTCTCATCGATGGCACAGCCACGATTCGAAATATTAACAAAACACTTGGCTGGAACCTACCTGTCAACGGTCCGAAGACACTTAACGGCTTGATAACGGAAACTCTCGAAACCATACCTGACACCCCCGTTTGCCTTTACCTTCAGCATCACCGGACAGAAATCAGACAAATCAAGGATAACGTCATTAGAACCGCCCAAATTTCACCATAGAAACTGAAAAAACAAACGCACCACTCATTTTTTTTGTCTTATGTAATAATTTGTTATTTTTTTTATATATATTTGCTTTATAATCTCAGGATTGATATAGAAGTAGTAATAATTTTTATATTGCGGGTAAGATGTACCTGCTTTTGTTCAGTGCCTTTATTTTTGTTAAGCATTGAAAGTCATTCAGCATACGGGAAAGGACGATGAATAAGTCATCTAGCGTTAGCTTTATCGGAGATCGCAATAGTCGACCTTCCAGGCTCGATAACGCAAGATCAGCTGAAGCTCTCAAAATTTGCAATATTGTTGTAAGAGACATGCATGCCCTTCTGCAAGGCATGTTTGACGGCATAGATGACTCTTTTTTCGAGCTTGCTAACAATGCTAGAAACAACAATGAACAAAACCGCTTCTTTGAAGCAATGCGCGATATTCGCATTAAGCGCAAGAATATTGAGAATGACTTTAAGTCCAGTATCGAAGCGCAGTTTTCCCTTGAGCAAGTTCTTACTCCCTCTTCGAAACTAAACGCACCAGTCGAACCGAAAGGTTTTGAAAGTCTAAGCCTAGTTCAGAATGACGACCTCGAAGAGGAAGTCGCGATATCATCTATGGCGACTAAAGCCCAGGCAAATTTTCAAGGCCCTTTACTTCAGTTTCATACTCGAATTTGCAACCTATACGGCTGCGAGAACAATGAAGATGCAAACCTTCCTCTAGGCTTAAAAGACGTAATAGAAAGCTTTACAAGCGCCTGTGAAGTGCTTGAAATAGAGTTAAAAGAGCGGTTAATTGTTTTTAAGCAATTTGATCGATATGTTCTATCAAACCTTGGTCCTGTGCTAGACGAAGCCAACAAAACATTAATACGCCTTGGCATTATGCCATCGCTAAAAGCACCTCGCACCAAGCAAGGTAGCAAGACTGCCTCTTCGCCACATGATAAATCAACGCATGCTTCCGAAGACACGACTGCCAAGCAGCAAAACACTACAAATGTACTACCTCAGCTGCAAAACTTACTAGCAAATATTCGTAATAATCTAGGCCCCCAAGCGCTCAGTGCTGATGACAATCCTGGCCTGCCCACTCAATATGTGAGCACTCAAGACTTAATATCGCTACTCTCTGCCATCCAGGATATAGCGCCATCAACTAACAATAGCGCTGACCCTAAGGTTATTAATATTCATCAGCAGCTAAAAGCCCAACTAAGCCAAGGCAGCGATCAGCCAACAACCCAACCAAAATTTAAGCAAATAGATGAAGACTTGATCAACCTTGTCTCAATGCTATTTGAATTTATTCTAGAGGATTATAATCTGGCTGCGCCGATACAAGTCCTCATTAGCCGCTTACAAATACCCATACTCAAAGTAGTCATTAAAGACAATAGTTTCTTCAGCTCTAGCAAACACCCTGCCCGCAAGCTCCTCAACTCGCTAGCTAAAGCAGGTATAGGCTGGAACGAAACACAAAACAAAGGCGATGCGCATTACCAGGCAATTTTTGATACAGTTCAGAACATTCTTGATAACTTTACCGGCGATATCCAGCTTTTTGAAAAGCTATATGAAGAATTTAGTGCTTTTGTTAAAAAAGAAGAAAAGAAATCTAAGATTGTCGAGCAAAGAACAAAGGAATCTGAAATTGGCCAAATTAAGTCTCGCCAAGCTCAAAAATGTGTCGAAGATAAGCTAGATTCATTGCTAGATAGCTCTCAAATTTCTATTCCTGACTTAGTCCTTGAAACAATTCGCGGTGGCTGGAGTCGCGTTATGTTTCTAGCATACCTGAAAGACGAAGAAGAGCATCAGTGGGAACACAGCTGTAAAACAGCCGAGAACCTAATCTGGTGTTTGCAGCCGTTTGAAAAACCTAAAGATCGCCAGTACTGGATCGCCATTGCCCCTAAAGTATTAAAAGAGCTTAAGTCAGGTCTTGAAGAAGTTTCCTATAATACAGCCGATCTTGACCAGGCACTTGTCGAGATTCGCTCAACACTCACAAACACATTTAAGCAAAACTCATTTAACTTGAGTCATAATATTGTTCCTCCTGTAAATGAGGAGAACGAGCCAAAGGCTGAAACTGCAATTGAGCGCCAACAAGCATCGATAGACTCCAGTTTAAATAAATATATTGAGCAAATTGAGCAAATTGAAGTTGGCACTTGGTTTGAGTTTACAAACAACGATAGCAAACAGCGATGCAAGCTGTCAGCGGTCATCAATGATGCAGATAGCTATATTTTCGTCAATCGCATGGGGCTAAAGTCTTGTGAAAAAACCAAAACCGACCTGGCGAATGATCTAAAAAGGAAGCACGTAATTGTTCTAGAGCAAGGACTGCTAATTGATAGAGCCATGAACGCACTAACCAGTAGCCTAAGCCAGAAAGCAAGTACACTCTAATTTGTGAATACCGAGAGCAACCAAAGTCTTCGGCTCAGCTTAGCGGCTTTCGCTGCCATTTTGATTCACACAATCTTGGCCCTATTGATCTACTGGCTCGACATATCATTCCTTGAAACCAAGGAAAAGACTATCCCCTTCAAGCTAGTATCTGCAGACAGAAGCTCGCAATTTTCAAGCTCATCACTTAGCGCCGAAGAAAACTCACGCGCAGCACAAGAATATTTAGCGACACTTAACCAATCGCAATTTAAAAGCGACACCCAAACTAAACGTGACTCCTCATCAAAAGGCAGCCTAAGTCCTAATCAAAATGCCGTGAAGAAGCTGTCGGACAAACACACTCGGCTAGACAGCCCTGCTTTTCGTGGATCTAATCCAAGCACGGCAATTCACGGATTACAAAATATTTTCAGCCGCGATAAGCAAAGCCTTAAACCCAGCCAGACAAAACAAGTCTCGAGCAAGGAACTTGAGCAACTCAGCGACTACGAGATTTTACTTTTGAGCGCACTCAGGAAGGACTCTCTATACGACCCTTTTCATGCGGTAATGAACACTCACAAACGTAAAGAAGTTGCCTATACAATAACGCTTCGCTTATTCCCCAATGGAGCAATAAAAAACGCTTTGATAAAAGAGCCTAGTGGAATTATGAAAATAGATGAATTAGCGTTACAAGCGGCTTATAGAGCGAGCCCTTTCCCAACGCCACCTCATGAAGATATTCAAAAAGGGTACAAATATGACATTCCTTTCATCATCTACCAAAACAAAAACATCAGTAAATAACTAGAACACAAAAAAAGAAGAAGAGAGCCGACCTTGAGACGAGATTAAAGTCGGCTAAAGTACAACTTATTCAGCGGAAGCAGCAGCGCTTACCATCTTTTTCAGCTCACCAGACTCGTACAGTTCGGTGACAATATCACAACCGCCTACAAGTTCACCTTTTATGTATAGCTGCGGGAATGTCGGCCAACTTGAGTAAACCTTAAGGTTCTCTCTCAACTCAGGGTGTTCTAAAATATTAATATAAGCAAATCGCTCCTCACAAGCCATCAGCGCCTGTGATGTTTTGGCAGAAAAGCCGCATTGTGGTTGCTGAGGCGAGCCTTTCATGTATAGCAGAATATCATTGCTTTCAAGTTGCTCTTTAATCGTATCCATTATTGACATCGGTATTTACCTGTAGAGTTAAATCTTTCGCCACCTAGTTTACTATCTTTTGATAAGACCAACCATATTAGTCAGGTATTTTTTCAGAGTTTCTCCCCCCAGGCTCCGCCACCAGGTGTGTTGATCGTTAAAACATCACCCGCCCCTACCTTAAACTCTGCCTTACCATCCAGCACCCTAGCATTAAGTACATTTTTACCTGGGCACCCTTCAGCACCACCTTCGAGTCCCCACGGAGCTTTCGAGCGACGCTCAGTTAACAAAGTGACCTGAGCCGCCTGCTTAAACAGGTAAGAGCGGATGACGCCATCTCCACCTGAATGCTCCCCTATGCCACCAGAGCCCGCCCTAATACCGTATTGCATAACCTGCATCGGATAATGAAGCTCCAGGCTCTCTATGGGCGTGTTAAGCGTATTCGTCATATGACACTGGCGCGCAGTAATACCTTCAAATAACTCACCTGCCCCTGCTCCACCAGCGATTGTCTCGTAATAGTTCCATGGCGTCGGAGCTGTCCCTCCCATCGCAACATTATTCATCGTTCCCTGTGAGGCGGCAGGCACTTTAAGTCCTATTTGATGCAATGCTCCAAGCACAACATCTACAACACGCATACTTGTTTCAACATTCCCTGCTGAAACGGCAGCTCCAGGTAGAGCATTTAGTAGCGAGCCACTGGGCGCAGAGATATTAATCAGTTTGAACACCCCATCACAATGAGGTACATACGCTGGCATTAGTGCTGCAAACACATAGTACACAGACGCAGCACATACACTAAGAGGGCAATTTAGATTCCCCTTAACCTGTGCTGATGTTCCGGTAAAATCCAGCGTAATTCCCTCACTATCGATAGACACTTCAACTTTAATTAGAATATTTTCAGTACCTACCCCGTCGCCATCAAGGTAATCTGAAAAACTAGCCCTCCCTTTCGGCAAACGCTCTAGGTAATTCGCTGCAAGCGTTTTACCATAGTCATTCAATTGCTCAATGCCTTGAACAAAACTCTGACGTGTCATCCGCGACTCAATAAACCACTGTTCCAGGCGCTCCAGACCTACAACGTTCGCACTGAGCTGTGCAATAAAATCTCCTGGCAAATCGTCGGCATTAGTGTTCTTTTCTATGCTTGATAATAATTCGAGACAAACCTTATTCAGTTTTCCTTGAGAATATAGTTTTTGGGGAGAAATAATTACGCCTTCATCTTCCAAGCTTGTTGAAAGCGGCATTGAGCCAGGAGAATCACAACCGATATTGGCATGATGCGCACGATTCGCAACAAAGCCACTTAGCTCTTCACCAACAAAGAATGGTGCAATCAATGTTACATCAGGAAGATGAGTCCCACCCTTAAAAGGATCATTTAAAACCAGAACATCGCCTTGCTTCCAATCAAACTCAGAAACTATTCGGGTCATTGCATAAGCCATGCTACCGAGATGAACAGGAATATGCGCAGCTTGGGCCACGATTTTTCCATCACAATCAAAAAAAGCGCAGGAATAGTCAAGACGGTCTTTTATATTTGGAGAAAAAGCACTTCTTTGCAAAACCAGGCCCATTTCTTCACATATCGACTTTATTTGACCCGAAAACACCGCTAATTCAACCGCATTAAGCACAATAAAAACTCTCAATTCGTCACAAGATTTGAATATGGTAACCAGAATACATCAACTACATTTTCCAAGGATCAAGTATCACCAGATACATCTTGATCGCAGGCTAAAAATTGAAGCCCAAAAACAATTGATTACCATGAAAGATCAAGCTAACATATTATCTTTATACAGGCAGCATTTAGCTGCCTTTTTGCGTTAATAAGAGACTGAAATGAACAACGATCAACCGCTGATGAGCACTTATGGCAGACTACCTGTTGCTTTTGAAAATGGTGACGGCGCCTGGCTATACGACACTGACGGAAACAAATACTTTGATACCTTTTTTGGTATAGCTGTTTGCGGCCTTGGCCATTCACACCCCGCAGTTACCAAAGCAATCAAAGATCAGGCCGGCCGCCTACTCCACTGTTCAAATCTTTATCACACGCCTTTACAAGTCAAACTTGCACAGACCTTATGCCAAATATCAGGTATGGAAAAAGTTTTCTTTTCCAACTCCGGTGCTGAAGCGAATGAAGCCGCTATTAAGCTAGCCAGAAAGTATGGGCATGACAAGGGTATACAGACTCCCACGATTATCGTCATGGATCAATCTTTCCACGGCAGGACTATGGCGACCTTGACCGCGACAGGAAACCGAAAAGCACAAGCGGGCTTCGAGCCTTTACTAGGCGGCTTTGTTAGAGCACCATTCAATGACGTTAAAGCTGTTGAAGCGATTGCCAAATCGAACCCTAATGTTGTCGCAATTCTAGTCGAGCCCATTCAAGGTGAAGGAGGTCTCTCAATCGCTGAGGACGGTTACCTAAAATCTTTGCGTCAGATCTGCGATGAGAATGACTGGCTATTGATGTTAGACGAAGTTCAAACAGGTAACGGCAGAACGGGTAATTATTTTGCTTATCAAGGGTATGATGTAACACCTGACGTTGTGACAACTGCAAAAGGCATCGCCAATGGCTACCCTATTGGTGCATGCATGGCAAAAGGCAGCGCAGCCGATGTTCTTACTCCCGGCACTCACGGTTCGACCTTCGGCGGAAACCCTCTTGGCTGTGCAGCTGCACTAGCGACAATCAATGAAATTACAAGCCATAAGCTTTGTGATAGAGCATCTGTTCTCGGAGAACGCATTCTTAAAGAACTTGAGAATGAACTTTTGGCAGCTAACTACGTTGCTGATATTCGCGGCAGGGGCTTAATGATCGGCATTGAACTGACCGAACCTTGCCTAGAGCTCGTTCCACTAGCCAAGGCAAAAGGCTTACTATTGAACGTCACTTCCGAAAAAGTGATTCGACTTCTACCGGCACTGAATATGAGTGACGACGAGTGTGAATTCTTAATTGACGCCGTCGTACAAATCATTCGCCTATATTCTGCCGACGATCGCAGCAGGCCCCGCTCTTAACTGGGCAGGAAACACTCTACCTCCACGATCAAATCGTTTATTTATTGAGAGACAAATGGCACTAAGACACTTCTTAACCTTAAATGACCTTTCCAGCCAAGAGCTTAAGCAAGTTATTGAGCGAGCTATCACACTTAAAACCGAGCATAAGCAAGGTAATATCTATGAGCCTCTCAAAAATCGCGTTTTAGCACTAATCTTCGAGAAGTCTTCTACCCGAACTCGTGTTTCTTTCGAGTCTGGCATGGCTCAATTTGGTGGTTCATCTCTATTTTTGTCTCCTCGGGATACGCAATTGGGTCGTGGAGAACCGGTTGAAGATAGTGCTAGGGTACTATCACGTATGGTTGATGCAATTACTATTCGAACCTTCGAACATGAGAAACTGGCATTATTTGCACGACACTCCTCGGTGCCAGTCATTAACGCCCTTACAGATGACTTCCACCCCTGCCAATTACTTGCCGATATGCAAACCTATCACGAACATAGAGGCTCAATCGAAGGCAAAAAAGTCGTATGGGTCGGTGATGGTAATAATATGTGCCATTCTTTCATTAACGCTGCAGCACTACTTAACTTCGAGTTGGTCATCTCATCACCCGTCGGCTACGACCCAAATAACGAGTTGCTCAAAAAGAATCAAAAACATGCTCATATTGTACGAAACCCAATTGCCGCCGTCAAAAATGCCGACTTAGTTGTAACTGATGTCTGGGCATCAATGGGGCAAGAAGAAGAGCAAAAAGAGCGCATCAACAAGTTTAAAGACTATCAAGTTAGCCCGGAACTAATGAGCGTAGCGAACTCTGATGCCCTATTCATGCATTGCCTGCCTGCACATCGTGGAGAAGAAATTAGTCACGACATGCTGGATCACCCCAGCTCAGTCGTTTGGGATGAAGCAGAAAATAGATTACATTCTCAAAAGGCACTTCTTGAGTTTTTATTGTGTAATGCTTAAGTAAACATAAGAAAGGATTTAGTAGCACGTGTCTTCACCAACAAAGATGAGCAATATACTCGAAGTTAACGATGTACAGTGCAACTATGAAAACCTAATCGTCATTAAAGACCTTTCTTTTAAGCTGGTCAGAGGTGATATAGCTTGTTTACTTGGGCCAAGTGGGTGTGGCAAAAGCACCATTCTCCGCGCTATCGCCGGCTTTGAGAATCTTGAAGCCGGCACAATCAATTTGAACGGCTTAACTATATCCAGTACCAACAAGGTACAAGCCCCCGAGAAAAGACGGATTGGCATGGTATTTCAAGACTATGCCCTCTTCCCCCACCTTAGCGTCAGCCAAAATATCGCTTTCGGCCTCACAGGCATTAAGGACAAAACCGAAAAGTCAGCTCATATTGAAAAGTTAATTCACTTAGTCGACCTAGATGGCTATCAAAACAGCTTTCCACATGAACTGTCTGGCGGGCAACAACAACGAGTAGCGCTAGCACGAGCTTTAGCGCCTGAACCCGAACTTATCCTACTAGATGAACCTTTTTCAAATCTTGATGCTGAGCTACGCAACCGTCTAAGCATTGATATCAGGAACATTCTTAAGACTTTAGGAATCAGTGCAATATTAGTGACTCATGATCAGAAAGAAGCATTCGCTATGTGTGACTATATTGGCGTTATTGATCAAGGAAAAGTTCAACAATGGGGAAAACCCTACGAGCTATATCACGAACCCGTAAATCCTTTTGTCGCTAGGTTTATTGGACACGGCACCTTTATCAAAGGTGAAACCTTAACACCCGATACCTTCTCAAGTGAGGTCGGTGTGATTCAAGGCAATCGTGCTTATAACTGGCCAGAAAAAACCAGGATTGAAATACTAATTCGTCCCGACGATGTAATTTATAAACCAGGAGCAAACCTGAATGCCGTCGTCAGCTCGAAAATTTTTGCAGGCACCTCAACCCAATACCAATTAAAGCTTGCCTCTGATACGGCTCTCGATGTCATCTTCCCTAGCCACCAGGATTTTAATATCGGAGAAACCATTAATATCGCAATCGACGCAGAGCACCTGATTGCATATGAAGTATCAACCTAAACTAAATTGGCTTTAGTTGGCGCTGCAATGCTGTGACTCCTCAGCAGTGCGCTCAAAAAACTCAGCGTAAGTCTCAAGTAGTTCAGGCTTCTCCCAATGCAAAAAGTGCCCCACCCCTTTGACTAGCTGAAACTCTCCATTCGCCAGCATTTTAGTAGCTTTACGCGTGTCAAAGAGGTCCATAATGGTATCGAACTGCCCCATAACAACTAGCACGGGAATCGCAATCGAGCTCAACTCAATATGCTGCTTAAGATCCCCCATCTGAGTAACCGACCGACTATGCTCATAAAATGATGCATACTGCTCCTCACTCATATCATTAAACTGGCTAATAATTTGGCGCTTTAAATGCTCAGGAATAAGTTGGCCAAACTTCTCTATCATCAATGGCGCAATTTCAGCGCCACGCCCCTGCTCAATATAAGACTGAACTTGATCTATAATTACCTGAAGGACTGAATTTGCACGCGTGCCAAAACTGCCAAGAACAGCCCGATTAAACAAATCCGGATAACGATCCAAATAAGAAGCCGCAACAATTGAGCCCCAAGAGCCGCCAACTAAATATCGACTAGAGTACTTTTGCGCATCAATTCTGACTAATAACTCATGCAAGGCATCCACTTGCTCTTCAAGCGATACCCCCATGCAACCGTAGTTAATTTTTGCACGCCCTTGCCCAGGCAAGTCAAATACCAGGATGCTGTATTCAGTTTGAAAACGAGAGACAAAACTGCGCCATGCAGACATGGTTTGTTTTGCACCGCCAATGCATACCATTAACTTATCTGAAGAGCCATATAGCCTATACGGAATTTCAAATCGTGAGACCTCAAGTTTCCCTGCGATTTTATTCACACAAGCCTCCTTCCACCTAATGTCACTGAGCGAGCAGTTAAGGGTGATAGAAATCAGAGCAGATAACAAGTTAATTGGGTAAGATTTGTGAAAGTATGCCTTAAAAGATCAAAATCTTAATTCAGGCCTTTAGTTAACATCGCCTGATCTACAACAGATTGCCCCCCTAACCAGATCGCACGTAAAGCACGAGAGAGGGCTGTATTCGAAAATGAGGAAACACGCACGTTATTGTAATAAAAACTCACCTTCCCCTCTGGCTTAAAGAATATTTTGAGAGAGTCTCCCTCTTTTACATCTGTATTGATACTGGACACCAGCTTAGTTATTTCTTGAGAAAGCGCCTGAAAGTCGTGATTTGAAAGATTTTTCTCAAGCCCTTCTGACAAAGCATTGTGAACCTTCTCTTTAGGCAAATCTCTTTCATAATTCAGAGTTAGAAGCTCTGCATAATTACTCTTGTTAGACTGGGAAACACTTCGGTAATAAGCGACATCATAGACATCAAAAAATAGGAATGACCGTTCCGCTTCTCCTATCAATACGAATGTATAGGTCTGCTGCATATGCGCTAGATAGCTTATTACGGGAAAACCCAAAGTGCTTGACGCTTCATGTTTCGATTCCGGCCCGGCAAAACTAAGCATAACAGGAACAAAACAGAACAAAGCTATCAAGCTTTTTGAAACCTTACCCAAGCGCCAGCTCCTTGGTTATCTTTGATAAGGCATCCATTGGGTCATCAGCTTGAGTAATTGGCCTACCTATCACCAAATAGTCTGAGCCAGCCTGAACAGCTTCATACGGTGTCATAATCCGCTTCTGATCCCCCACTGAAGCAAATGCAGGCCTTATTCCCGGGGTCACCAACTTAAAGTCAGCCCCTAAGTTAGCCTTTAACTCAGCTACCTCGTGTGAAGAACACACTACGCCATCCATTCCTACATCTCTACTGAGCTCGGCCAATCGATTTACCTGCTGTTGCGCTGACACCTCCAAACCAAGCTCATGAAGGTCTGCGTCTTGCATGCTAGTCAACACCGTAACAGCAATCAACAAGGGCTTTTTCTGATAGCTAGTTAACTTGGAAACGCAGGCTTCCATCATCTGCCGTCCACCAGATGCATGAACATTTACCATCCAGACACCAAGGTCTGCAGCCACAGCAACTGCATTAGCTGTCGTATTTGGAATATCGTGAAATTTTAGATCGAGAAACACCTCAAAACCAAGACCATGCAGGGACTCCAATATCTGAGGTCCACAACGTGTATATAGTTCCTTCCCGACCTTTACCCGGCAGTATGAGGGGTCTAGAGACTCAGCCATTTTTATTGCACTTGCCGAGTCAGGGTAATCAAGCGCAACTATTAGTGGTGATTTTTGTTCTACCGAAGACATGTCTGTACCTTGCATATAAATCCTTACAATTCCGAAATCGTTTAATTCACGACCTTTTTTTCATACTCTAATACCGGTTTAATCGTCTGCCAGCTCTTACAACTAGGACAATTCCAGTGCAGCTGCCCACCGTTAAATCCACACTGAGAACAGCGGTATTTCTCTTTCTTATCACTCTCACGGGATATAATTCTAATCAATTGGCGAGCCAACTTCGGGTGAATGTCATCAGACATGCCCTCCATACTAAATAAATAGTTTAATGCTCGAAGACTTGGCAAACTGGAAAGCTGGTCAAGCAGGAATTCAAATGCTTCATCCTTACGCCCCTGAGCTTCCATTGAAGCAACGACTGCCAACATCACTGGCATCTGCCCTGTATCTTCGTAAAGGTTTTTAAGATACGCCTGATGCTGATCAAAAGATTCTGTCTTGACGGTGCACTCTAACAAAAGAGGCAAAGCTAAAATGATGTCTTCAGGAGCTATTTCTGCAACTTGCTTTAAGAAACGAATAGCTTCTCCATACCTCTCATCCTGTTGAGCAAGCGCAGCCTGTCCAAGCAAAGCCCTGACACACAATTTATTAACTCCCAAAGCCTGCTTAAATAAATTGATTGCTTCCCTTTGCTGGTTACTTTTTAGCTTTTCCTCAGCAAGCTCACAATAGTACTGAGACAGTCGAATCTTTATTTCGGGATGACGCCTTAAATCAATCTCTTTAGCAATGACCAATGCGCCTGACCAGTCTTTTTCACGCTCACAGATATCAAGTAATAAAACCTGACTACGATAGGAGTATCTTTTAGATTGTGTTAATTGTAACAATAAAGACTCTGCTCTATCGAAAAGGCCTGCAGCTTTATAGTCTTTTGCTAGCTCAAATATCACAGCATCACTGGCTTCATTTGAGATTTCTGGGTGAGCCATTAGATTCTGGTGAATTAGTATAGCTTTCTCTACCTCACCTTGTTTTCTAAAGTGCGTACCGATAGAGATGTGTGTTTGAAGAGTTTCTTCGGATACTTCCAGGGAGTTAATCAATCGATCTATAGCATCATCGGAATAACTATCAAAAAGCAGCTGGAGTCGGTGCTTTTCACCGACCTTTGTTTGGCTAGGTTCGCTAGTAGGAGACCTTTTCTGCTTAGCGCTATATCCGAGCAACCAGCCTAAAGAAAGCGCTAAAAACAGAAAAACCCAGAGCTGCGCAGTTTCCATTTACTAGCCTTTTGAGGTCGCTCTTTTAAGTCTCGACAGTTTAGTTTCTGTTGTCTGGAGACGCTTATCTTTAATTTTTTTCGAACCAAAAAGGGAAATCTGAGTCGGTACAGAAAATAAGAAACCAAGAATGAGGCCAACAACCAAGCTGCCTAACACCCAAAACCCCACACTAAGAGAGGTGAACTCGACAAATAATAGATCCACAGCTACAAGCGCATCATTTCGTAAAACAAAAACAACACAAGCGAGTAGAATAACTACAAAAAGAAGAAATGAAAGAGCGAATAAAATACGTGCCATTAATAAAACCTGACTCAAATATTGAAACGTGCCTAGATCTTTACCATGTTAACACGCTGACTATATTAGAGGCGAATTTGATTAATAGCCTTCTTTTAGACTCTCATTTACACGATCTCTAAGCTCTTTACCTGGCTTAAAGTGAGGCACATGCTTTGCCTGAAGACTAACAGACTCACCTGTTTTCGGATTTCTACCCATCCTTGGTGCTCGATAGTGTAGAGAAAAACTACCAAACCCACGAATCTCAATACGCTGCCCTGACGACAAGGTATCAGACATAAGATCAATAAGTGTTTTTATCGCCAGCTCAACATCTTTGACTGACAACTGCGTTTGCTTCGCAGCAATAATTTCAACTAATTCGGACTTTGTCATTAACTGTTCGATCCCTAAAAGACTCAACAATAACGTTGCTTTTTTTCAGTGTAGACAAAGAAACCAAAAAAACAAAAAAAACGGGCCTATAGCCCGTTTTTTTTGATTATATTACAACCAGTTAGTTGTATTGATGAAAGCGCATTACTTGTTTTGCATTTGCTCTTTAATCAAATCACCGATTGTAGTTGGTCCAGCAGACTCAACTTGCTTCTCACGAACTTCTTTCATCGCCTGCTTTTCGTCATCGATATCTTTAGACTTAACAGACAAATTAATTACGCGATTCTTACGATCAATATTGATGATCTTAGCTTCTACTTCATCGCCTTCTTTAAGCTGAGTAGTTAGATCTTCAACACGATCCTGACTCATTTCAGAAGCTTTCAAAGTCGCTTCAACATCTTCGCCAAGTTCTACAATAGCTGCTTTCGCATCTACTGACTTAACAGTACCTGTAACGATAGTACCTTTATCGTTAACCTGCACGTATTCAGCAAATGGGTCGCGCTCAAGCTGCTTGATACCTAAAGAGATACGCTCACGCTCTGGATCAACAGAAAGAATCACAGTTTCAATCTCGTCGCCTTTCTTGTACTTACGAACAGCTTCTTCGCCAGTTTCGTGCCAAGAAATATCAGACAAGTGAACTAGACCGTCAATGCCGCCATCCAAACCAATGAAGATGCCGAAGTCAGTGATAGATTTGATCTTACCGCTAACTTTATCTTCTTTGTTGAACTTGCTTGAGAACTCTTCCCAAGGATTAGCGTGACACTGCTTAATACCTAGAGAAATACGACGACGCTCTTCATCGATATCAAGAACCATTACTTCAACTTCATCACCTAACTGAACAACCTTAGATGGGTGAATGTTCTTGTTAGTCCAATCCATTTCAGAAACGTGAACAAGACCTTCAACGCCTTCTTCAATTTCTGCGAAACAACCGTAGTCAGTTAGGTTAGTTACGCGCGCAGTTACACGAGTATTCTCTGGGTAACGCTCTTTGATCTGTACCCATGGATCTTCACCTAGCTGCTTAAGGCCTAGTGAAACACGGTTACGCTCACGATCAAACTTCAATACTTTAACATTGATCTCGTCACCAACATTTACGATTTCACTTGGATGCTTAATACGCTTCCAAGCCATATCTGTAATGTGTAGAAGACCGTCAACACCACCTAAGTCAACGAAAGCACCGTAGTCAGTAAGGTTCTTAACGATACCCTTGGCTTCCATACCTTCAGCCATTGACTCAAGCAATGCTTCACGTTCTGCACTATTTTCAGCTTCAAGCACTGAACGACGAGAAACAACAACGTTGTTACGCTTCTGATCTAGCTTGATAACTTTAAATTCTAATTCTTTACCTTCAAGGTGTAGCGTGTCACGTACTGGACGAACATCAACCAATGAACCAGGAAGGAAGGCACGGATAGTTTTCAGCTCAACAGTGAAACCACCTTTAACCTTACCGTTAATCACACCTTTAACGATTTCTTCAGCTTCAAATGCTTTCTCAAGCTCTTTCCAAGCTTCAGCACGCTTAGCCTTCTCACGAGATAGGCGTGTTTCACCGAAGCCATCTTCAACAGCATCTAGTGCAACATCAACAGAGTCACCGATCTTTAATTCGACTTCACCGCTCTCGTTAACAAATTGAGATAGAGGTATAACACCTTCTGACTTTAGGCCAGCGTTTACTGTAACCCAGTCGCTATCAATATCTACTACAACACCCGCAATAATTGCTCCCGGGGTCATATCGATTTCATTTAGACTCTCTTCAAATAACTCTGCAAAGCTCTCGCTCATTACAATTCCTGTGTGATTAAATTCTCCGTACCACCAGCATGTACGGTTTATTTATTGAAATGGGTTTTGCATTGCTGGCCAACGTTAACCAAAACCCAAAAGTTTAGAAGTCGTATTTATTAAGATTTCCGCTCAATAAAATTAACAACTTCCTTTAAAACTTCTTCGATAGAAAGCCCTGTAGTATCAACATGATACGCATCTTCAGCGGCTTTGAGCGGAGCATTTTTTCGCCCCATGTCTCGGGCGTCTCGCTCTTCTATCTCCTTTAAAAGGGGCGCGATTTTAACATCTTCCCCCTCCGCCTTCAACTGCTTAAAGCGTCTATCCGCCCTAGCTTCTGCGCTCGCTGTCATAAATACCTTATATTCTGCCTCTGGAAACACCACTGTCCCCATATCTCGACCATCAGCAACCAAGCCAGGCTCGACTGCAAAGTTTCTTTGCCTTTGCAATAATGCTGCGCGAACAGATGCCAAAGGCGCTATCTTTGACGCATCATTACCCACAGTTTCTGTACGAATATCATTCGTCACATCCTGACCACCAAGTAATACTCTGACAGGCTCACCGTACTCAGATGGAACGAATTCAACATCTAACTTCTCAGCGACTTCAGCCAAAGCCTCTTCGTTATCGAAAGCAACCCCCAACCTAGTAGCAGCCAGCGCGGTAAGACGATAAAGCGCCCCGCTATCAAGCAAAGACCAGCCCAAATGCTTCGCCACGAGCTGAGCAATACTCCCCTTACCCGCGCCGCTGGGACCATCTATCGTTAATACTTTGCATGTCATTCAACTATCTCCAATTTTTTGAATGTCACGAAATTTTTCAGCACCATTCTTTACTACAACTCGTTTTACTCGGAATCGTCTTCAACGCTAATATTCAGACCCACTTCACTAGCCAACTCAACAAAATTTGGAAATGACGTCGCAACATTAGCACAATCCCTAATCACGATTTCACCCTTCGCTCTTAATGAAGCGACAGCGAAAGACATCGCTATTCTATGATCGCCATGACTATGAACTGTACCGCCTTGAATCTCAGAATTCTTGATCACTATACCGTCGTGCTTAACATCCGTTCTAACACCCAGCTGCGCCAAACCATCAGCCATCACTTGTATACGGTCGCTTTCCTTAACACGAAGCTCTTCAGCGCCACTTAAGACCGTCTCTCCCTCAGCACAAACCGCAGCAATAAACAAAACAGGAAACTCATCGATCGCAAGCGGAACCTGATCCTCTGGAATTTTAATTCCTTTAAGAGGTGCATGCTTAACACGAATGTCGCCTACAGGCTCACCACCTACGACAGACTCATTCATTACCTCTATATCAGCACCCATCTGGCGTAAAATGTTGATAATACCAACACGCGTAGGGTTTAGGCCTACGTGCTTGAGTGTCAAATCAGCGCCTGGGCAGATAGATGCAGCAACCATAAAGAAAGCTGCAGAGGAAATATCCGCAGGCACATCAATAGACCCGCCTTTCAGAGAACCACCTCCAGCCAAAGTAGCAACTGCACCCTCTCGCTTTACCGGATAACCAAAACCATTAAGCATACGCTCTGTATGGTCTCGAGTCGGCGCTGGCTCCTGAACCTGTGTTTCGCCATCAGCGTATAAGCCCGCCAATAACAAACAAGACTTAACTTGCGCACTGGCCATTGGCATATCATAACGAATACCTGCCAGAGTTTGAGAACCACTAATTTTTAGAGGCGGACGTCCACCTTCCGCAGACTCAATTTTCGCACCCATTTGACGTAATGGGCCAGCAACTCGCTCCATTGGCCGCTTAGATAAAGACTCATCACCCGTCAATTCCGTATCAAATTTTTGCCCGGCAAGTAGACCGGCAAATAAACGCATACCAGTTCCTGAGTTACCAAGGTAAAGTGGCCCAGGAGGCGCTTGAAGACCATGCAGACCAACACCATGAATCTTAACTCGCCCTTCTTCTGGCCCCTCAATTACAACCCCCATATCCCTAAAGGCCTGAAGTGTCGCCAGACTATCTTCGCCCTCAAGAAACCCTTCAACTTCCGTCACTCCTTCTGCAAGAGCGCCTAACATTATTGAACGATGGGAAATCGATTTATCGCCCGCTACTCGGATATTTCCGCGAACTTCACCGCCAGGTGCCATTTTGAACGTTACATTTTTAGTATTCATAGTATCGGTATACGACTGTCCGTTTAGTATTTTTGAAAAGTGCTCTCTCGCAGACTTAGCTCGCGTAAAAACGCCTAACAAGTGCTGACTATCGCCTTGCTCGACACTGGTTCTCAAGGAAGCAAGGTCTGAAGTAAAGTGATCTAAAACCTTAAGTAAGGCATCTTTATTGGCAAGAAAAATGTCATGCCACATCAAAGGATCACTTGCGGCAATACGAGTAAAATCTCTAAAGCCTCCCGCTGCATAACGGAAGATCTCTTGGTTCTGCTCCTCACCGGCAAGCGTATCGACCAACGAAAAGGCTAACAAATGTGGCAAATGGCTAGTCGCAGCAAGGACTTCATCATGCTTCTCAATCGACATTTCAAGCACGGTCGCACCGGCCATACGCCACATAGACCGAACCAGGGACAAAGCAAGATGGTTAGTATTTTTTAAGGGTGTCAATATGACTTTATGGCGCTGATATAAATTTTCATCAGCAGCCATGACTCCACTGCGTTCCGAGCCCGCTATTGGGTGCCCCGGAACGACAAACGAAGGTACCTCACCATAGACTGCTTCAACAGCCTCAAGAAAGCATTTTTTTACGCTACCAACATCGGTAACAACAGCCCCCTCTTTCAATGACACCTTTACTTCACTTAAGACATCTTCAAATGCCTTTACAGGAACCGCCAGCACAACCAAGTCAGCACCTTTCACTGCCGCAGCGATAGATTCAGCAGCCTCATCGATAACTCCTAACTCAACACCAAGCTTAGCCTCACTATGATTTAAGGAGTAACCGCAAGTGTGTGCTGCAAAACCTTCAGTTCTCGCGGCCTTAGCCAAGGAGCCACCAATCAACCCAACACCAATTACAGCCAACCTTGCAATGCGCGAGCTCACAAGCATCCTTCCTCTCGTAAAGAGTCGAGTGCTTTAATAAACTTTGAATTCTCCTGCTCCAAACCAATAGATACACGAAGGAACGAGTTCATACCGTAATTCGCTACAGGGCGCACAATCACACCAAGCTTCAACAAGCGCTGATAAATTTCCATAGCATCAACACCCGTATCAAAGGTAATAAAGTTACCTTTTGACGGAATAAATTCTAGCCCGAGATGCTCAAGAGCAAGCGCCATCTGACACATCCCTTGAGCATTACACTCAACACTAGCCTTTAGGTAGGCATCATCTCTTAAAACAGCAGCTGCTGCGGCTAATGCTAAAGAATTGACATTAAACGGGTGCCGTACACGATTAAGGATATTCGCGATACCCGGATGAGAGACAGCATAGCCCACACGCAAAGAAGCCAACCCCCAAGCTTTGGAAAAGGTTCTAGTAACAATCAGATTTGTGTGCTTTTCGACAAGACCGATACCATCCGGAAAGTCTTCATCGGAAATGTATTCACAATAAGCTTCATCCAAAACAACAATCACTCGTTCCGGCACCTTGGCTAGAAACTCAAGCAAAAGATCTTTATTGATCGATGTCCCCGTTGGGTTATTCGGGTTAGCAATAAATATTAGTTTGGTTTTCTCAGAAATTCGCTCATACATTGCATCAAGGTCATGACCCCAATCTTTTGAGGGAGCTACAACAGCTTTAGCACCTACAGCCTGACAGGATATCGCATAAACTGCGAAGGCATATTCAGAGAAAATTACTTCAGAATCTCGATCAGAAAAACAACGAGTAATAATATCCAACAAGTCATTTGAGCCGTTGCCAAGCGTCATGCTCTCAAGGCTGATGTCATGCCCTTGAAATGACAGATACTCTTTTAAGGCATACTTTAGTTTATAGCCATTGCCATCAGGGTAACGACTTCCCTCAGCGAGCTCAGCTGAAATGGCTTGTTTTGCCAATTCACTCATACCCAGAGGATTTTCATTACTTGCCAGCTTTACAATATCGCTAATACCCAACTCTCGTTCTAGCTCGTCAATGGGTTTTCCGGGTTGATAAGGATGCAAAGCCTGGACAGGCGCTACAGCCAAACCTGAAAGCTGGTCAGATTTTTTCACTAGAGCACACCCACCGGGTAAGAACCGAGATGTTTAATTTCTACCGCATCAGGAGAAACCTGCTGAACAACTTTCTGCACGCCTTCGTCATCGATATGACCTTCGAAATCAATAAAGAACACATAGGCCCAAGTACCGGAATTCGAAGGCCGAGTTTCCAGGCGGGTAAGGCTAATATCATTTTGATGGAAAGGCTCAAGGACGTGATATAGTGCCCCTGGTTTGTTCTTGGCCGACACCATAATAGAGGTCTTATCTTGACCGCTAGCAGGAACAACATCGCTACCGATAATCAAGAAGCGGGTCGTATTATCAGGCTGATCTTCAATATTCTCGACAAGTTTGAGTAAGCTATACTGCTCGGCTGCCATGTCACCAGCGATCGCAACAGCCCCTTCTTCTTTCATGCTGAGCTTTGCAGCCTCGGCATTACTACTAACAGCAACACGCTCAACTTGAGGGCAATTCGCATCCAACCATTTCCGGCACTGCGCCAAAGATTGCTGATGGGAATAGACTCGTTTGATATCAGAGGGTTTGATTTCATCATTCGATAGCAAGTGGTGATGAATTCTTAACTTCACTTCACCAGCAATGAATAAAGGTGAATTTACGAAACTATCCAAAGTATGATTAACAACGCCTTCCGTTGAGTTCTCAACTGGTACAACGCCATAGTTTGCCTGGCCAGACTCCACCTCTCGAAACACTTCATCAATTGCACTCATAGGCTGAGCATGAACAAAGTGTCCAAAATGTTTTAGGGCCGCTGCATGCGTATAAGTACCTTCCGGCCCTAAAAAAGCTACCTTCATTGGTTTTTCAAGGGCTAGACAACAGGACATTATCTCTCTGAAGAGCTTAGCAACATCTTCATCTGGCATAGGCCCCGTATTGCGTTCCATTACGGCCCGCAGGACCTGAGCCTCTCGCTCAGGGCGATAATACTGCACAAGCTCATTACCGGCAGCAGCCTGCTTCACCTCAGCAACACGCTGAGCACAAGCTGCGCGCTGGTTGATCAAAGACTGAATATTTTGATCAATCTCATCAATCTGAGCCCGTAGCTTTGCGAGCTCTGTTGCTTCATCTACCATTATATTTCCAGTTAGGCCTCAGGTGATTGATCTGAAGATTCATCTGATTCACTCGAAGCGCCTGCCTCAACAGTATCAGTTCCCTCTTCTATTTCTTGTTCATCAAGACTAGACTCATCAACACGCTCCACACCAACTAAATGCTCATTCTCTTGAGATAGCTTGATCAGCCTTACACCCTGAGTATTTCGACCGAGGATCGAAACTTCTTCTGTACGAGTTCTAACCAAAGTGCCTTTATCGGAAATAAGCATCAGCTCATCACCTTCCTTAACTTGAACCGCAGACACCAACAAACCATTTCGCTCGGAGCATTGCATTGCAATCACGCCTTGACCACCACGCCCGATTACTGAGAATTCATCCATGCGAGTACGCTTACCGTAACCATTTTCACTTGCAACCAATAACAGGCCTTCTTCTTCAGGAATAATCAAGGATACAACCTGATGCTCTTCAGCTATTTTAATACCGCGAACACCTCGAGCAGTTCGTCCCATCGCTCTTACATTTGACTCATGGAAGCGAATCATCTTACCCGAGTTACTCATCAACATAATGTCACGGTCACCATCAGTGATCGAGGCTCCGATCAACGTATCCCCGTCATCAAGAGCTAAAGCAATCAAACCAGAACTACGTGGGCGAGCAAAGTTTTCGAGCGGAGTTTTCTTAACCGTACCGTTAGCTGTAGCCATAAAGATAAAGTTATTTTCAGTGTACTCATGAACAGGCAAGAAAGTCGTTACGCGTTCGCCTTCATCCAATGGCAGAATATTCACCATTGGGCGACCACGAGAACCACGGCTGGCCTGCGGAATTTCGAACACTCTCAACCAGTAAACCTTACCTTTATTGGTAAAGCATAAAATCGTATCGTGGGAATTGGCCACGAGTAGTTTTTCGATAAAGTCTTCATCCTTCATCGACGTTGCAGACTTCCCTCGACCACCGCGACGCTGAGCCTGATAATCTTCAACAGGCTGAGTTTTTGCATAGCCTCCATGAGAAATAGTAACTACCAGGTCTTCTTCATTGATTAAATCTGCAACTGTCAAATCACGACGTGAAGAAATAATCTCACTACGGCGCTCATCTCCATACTCTTCAAGAACCGCTTCAAGCTCCTCACGAATAACCTGCATCAATTTAACCGGATCACTCAGAATCGCTAAAAACTCTCCGATTCGCTCTAGTATCTCACGATATTCGCCAATGAGTTTTTCCGTTTCCAAACCGGTCAAACGGTGCAAACGCATATTCAGAATTTCTTGAGCCTGAGTTGGCGATAAGTAATATTTACCATCACGCAAGCCATACTGTGGTTCTAAATCATCTGGGCGACAGGCATTCTCACCTGCACTAGCAAGCATCGCGGTCACATCACCAGGACTCCAAGCTTGAGCCAAGAGTTTTTCTTTCGCTTCCGCAGAACTTGGTGACTTCTTGATTAACTCAATAACCGGATCGATATTTGCCAAAGCAACCGTTAAACCTTCCAACACATGCCCACGCTCTCTCGCTTTACGGAGCAAGTAGACTGTTCTACGAGTAACGACTTCTCTTCGGTGCTTGACGAATATTTCTAGCGATTGCTTTAGATTGATCGTCTTTGGCTCACCATCAACCAAAGCAACCATATTAATACCAAATACGTTCTCAAGTTGAGTCTGGGCATAAAGGTTGTTCATGATCACTTCAGGCATTTCGCCACGTCGAAGTTCGATCACTATTCGCATACCTTCTTTATTAGACTCGTCACGAAGCTCGGTAATACCTTCGATCTTCTTGTCTTTAACAAGCTCGGCTATTTTCTCTATCAAACGGGCTTTATTAACCTGATATGGAATTTCTGTAACGACAATGCGCTCTTTTCCATTCTTATCGGTCTCGACCTCATAGCGCGCTCTTAAATAAATTTTCCCGCGGCCAGTCTGGTAAGCCTGGACTATCCCTGCACGACCATTAATAATCGCAGCGGTTGGAAAATCTGGACCTGGAATAATTTCCATCAACTCTTCACAGGTAATATCACTATTTTCCATCAGAGCAAGGCAAGCACCAACAACTTCAGTTAAGTTGTGTGGTGGAATATTAGTCGCCATACCAACAGCGATACCTGACGAGCCATTCACCAACAGGTTAGGAACTCTAGTCGGCATAACTTCGGGTATCTGCTCGGTACCGTCATAGTTAGGAACAAAATCGACTGTTTCTTTGTCCAAGTCAGCAAGCAACGAATGAGCAAGCTTCTGCATACGAATTTCGGTATATCGCATCGCAGCTGGGTTATCACCATCTATGGAACCAAAGTTACCCTGTCCATCTACAAGCATGTAACGCAAAGAGAAAGGCTGAGCCATTCGTACAATCGTATCGTATACGGCGGAGTCACCATGAGGGTGATATTTACCGATTACGTCACCGACGACACGTGCTGACTTCTTGTACGCCTTGTTCCAGTCATTCCCCAGTTCGCTCATCGCAAACAAGACTCGACGATGCACAGGCTTGAGACCGTCACGCGCATCAGGCAAGGCACGACCAACGATAACACTCATCGCATAATCGAGATACGACTGCTTCAATTCGTCTTCAATATTAACTGGAAGGATTTCTTTCGCTTGATCACCCATATGGACAGCGTTCCTGTTTATTCTGATTATTAAAATAAAGGTCGCGATTCTAACATATTTGAATGTCAAAAGTGACCATATTTAAACTTTTTGAAGACTAAAAACTGGAGACTATGCGAGGAACTACTAAGCTGATAGATAAACCCACGGCTTCTATATAGCGCCCTTTTATTATGTACAGACTAGCGTACCCTCAACTATGAAAAAATTCTTACTTGTTGAAGACAGCTCGATTGTTGTAAAAATCATCAAACACATCAACAAAAGCAATGCTGGCTTCCCTTTTGACATCGCCACGTCCTTCGCAGAAGCAAAGGAACACATTCAAAATAATGGCGCAGATGCGTACCTTGTTGCAGTGGTCGACCTAAACCTTCCTGACGCACCGGATGGAGAAGTCGTTGACTACACCATTGCAGAAAAAATCCCCACCATCGTACTCACGGGAAATTACGATGAAGAGAAAAGGGAGAAAATGCTGGAAAAGCGAATCGTCGACTACGTTGTAAAAGAAAGCCGCTTCTCTTACGAGTATGTCATAAAGCTGATTAAGCGCCTTGAAAAAAACCAGCATATAAAAATTCTTGTAGCAGACGACTCCAAAATGTCTCGCCGCTACATTCAACAGCAACTTGAGACACACCTTTATCAAGTGCACACCGCAGACGATGGCGACACGGCTTTAGAGGCCCTTGAACAACACCCAGATATTAAACTACTGATTACCGATTACAACATGCCAAGAATGAACGGCTTTGACTTGGTCAAAAACATCCGAAAAGAGGTGAGCAAGAATGAGCTGGTTATAATCGGCTTGTCTGGTGAAGGTGACGGAAAACTAACTGCCAAGTTCATAAAAAATGGCGCAAACGACTTCTTGAACAAACCCTTTAGCCATGAAGAGTTTCATTGCCGCATTTTACACAACATCGAAAACCTTGAGCATTCCCAAACGCTTAAATATCTCGCCTTCCATGACTTTGTTACAGGGCTGCCCAACAAACAGAAGTTCTTTCTTGATGGGAACAAAGAGTTAGAAAAGGCCGTAAGCCAGAGCACCCCAGTATCTGTTGCTCTACTCTCTGTTGACCAAATGCATAACATTCAAGACAAGCACGGCCTGGATGCGCCCGATATCACCATGCGCAATCTAACCACCCTGCTACCAAAGGCATTCAATCGCTTCCAATACGCTCGAATAAACGACTCTGACGTTGCAATACTTATGGCAGGGCTAAGCCTGGAACAAGCAGCAAAGCTTGTAGACGGCTTTAGGGAGCTAGTTGAAGACCATATTGTTATGATAGATGAGTTCAGCTTCAACTTCACTGTTTCAGCAGGAATAACCGAGAACAACAATAACTCTTTAATTGAGCTTTTAAAAAATGCTGACAATCGCCTGTATCTAGCCCGAGAAAATGGTGAAAATCAGGTATGGTTTGAAGACTAAGCAAGTCCTGCAAGATATACTTGCAGCGAAGAGATAGCCCTGACTATACTCTTACAGCACCAACACACCGTGATATTCTGCTTTTGTCACAATAAAAATAAAAACTATCGGGCACAGCAACTGCCTGAAACACAAGAAAGGTAGAACAACAATGAGTAACGCCACACCTTGGTATCATGATTATAGCGACTATATATCTGGCGCTCTTTTCGGGCTGATTACCCTGGATATTTTCATGCTTTTGATTCATGGAATTACTGAGCGCTCTTTATCAGACTACAGCATGGGAACGCTAGCTATCACCATCCCCATAATGCTCGTATGGAGCTTTGAACGACTTTATTCAAAACAAGAGCACTAAAAAACAAAAAAGCCCAACTTAATGTTGGGCTTTTTCATATTACAAAGACTTATCGACCATTAAAGATTGTCGGCATTCTCTGATAAGTATGCAGCAACGCCATCAGGAGAAGCGTTCATACCTTTGTCACCTTTATTCCAACCTGCAGGACAAACCTCGCCATGCTCTTCATGGAATTGAAGCGCGTCAACTAGACGAATCAATTCGTCCATATTACGACCAAGCGGTAAATCGTTAACGATTTGCGAACGAACAGTACCGTTAGTATCAATCAAAAATGCACCACGGAATGCAACACCACCTTCTGACTCAACATCATAAGCCTTACAAATATCGTGGTTCATGTCTGCTGCTAGCGTATAACCTACCTGACCAATACCACCATCATTGATTGGAGTGTTTCTCCAAGCGTTGTGAGTGAAGTGAGAATCGATAGAAACACCAATAACTTCAACGCCACGAGCTTTGAAGTCATCCATTCTGTGATCCAGAGCAATCAACTCAGATGGACAAACAAAAGTAAAATCTAATGGATAAAAGAACACCAAGGCATACTTGCCTTTTGTCGCTTCAGAAAACGTAAATTCATCAACGATAGAACCGTCACCTAGTACTGCAGATACTGTAAAATCAGGAGCTTGCTTACCAACTAAAACACTCATTAGTTATTACCTTCCTTAAAAGTTTTATTCGATAGAGATACAGAACGTATCTCTTAGTGTGGTTAAAACAACGTGGCTATATTACACAGCCAGTAAAAATAATTACACCATTTCTTAGTTACTTTTTCTGAAAAAGTAAGCTTCTAAAAAAGAAAAAGAGGCCGAAGCCCCTTTTCTATTACTACATAGCATCAAATACTAGCTAGACAAAACGCCTTACCAGTGAATACCACGCATGATCGCAGCGAATGCAACCTGCTCTGTTGAAACTTTTGGCTTTTCATTAGCTTGCCCCTTACCTTGAGCCGCAGCTGAATCAGGGAACATCTTATAGCCAGTATTCATTACAATCTCACCAACCTTAGGAGCTAAGCAGTGAAGTACTGCAGCAAAAGTCCCCAAGCGTGTAGCGATACGCTTTGGTCGATGCACAATCGCTTCAGCAATCAAATCTGCCGCATCATCTGGCGACAATGTCGGAACAGAGTCGTAGATCTTAGTTGGGCCAATCATCGGCGTACGCACAAGCGGCATATTAATCGTTGTGAAAGTCACATTACTATCGGAAAATTCTGACGCAGCACAACGTGAGAATGCATCCAAAGCAGCTTTTGATGCAACGTATGCAGAAAAGCGTGGAGCATTAGTTAGTACCCCAATAGAGGAAATATTAACGATATGGCCGCACTTACGTTCTAGCATTGATGGCGCGAACCCCATAATCAAACGCAAAGAACCAAAGTAGTTTAGCTGCATAGTTCGTTCATAATCATGGAAACGGTCAAATGCATGGTTAATCGCACGTCTGATCGAGCGGCCTGCGTTATTAATCAAATAATCAACATGACCATGATCTTTTAGCACGGCTTCAACGAACTCATCACAGTTATTCATGTCCGCGAAGTCGCAACGATAAGCATGCACTTCACCCTTACCTTTTGCTTGTAGCTCAGCCTTAACTTCGTCCAGAGTCTCTTGCGTTCTAGCAGCGATACATACGATTGCCTCAGCATCTACCAATTTATGCGCAGTCGCCAATCCGATACCCGATGTTGCACCCGTGACAACACAAACTTTTCCACCAACAGTACCTTTTAAGGAACGATCTTTATGTAAATCTGGGTCTAGGTTACGCTCCCAAAAATCCCAAATAGCAGGTGCGTAGGATTCTAGACGAGGAACTTCGATTCCTGATCCTTTCAATACACGCTCTGTTTCGCGAGAGTCGAACTTTGTTGGGTAATTGATAAAACCCATTGCCGACTCTGGAACACCAAAATCATTTAAAACCGCACTCGTAATACGCTTAACAGGAGGAAGGTTCTTTAGGCCATTCCTAACCATTGAAGGAATAAAACCAAACATGCGAGAATCAACACGCATTGTCATGGTTGGCGCATGACCAGCTTCGGCAAAAATATTTAGAACCTCACCAACCTTGTGTGGGTCTGGGTCAGTCAAATGGAAACATTTTCCATCTTCACCATCTGCATGGGAAATATGATCAATTGCATCAACAATAAAGTCGACCGGCACAACGTTAATGCGGCCACCTTCAATACCAATAGTAGGCATCCACTTTGGTAAAGTGTTACGAATTTTTTGCAGCATTTTGAAGAAGTAATATGGACCGTCAATCTTGTCGATCTCACCAGTCTTAGAGTGCCCCACAACCATACCAGGACGATAGATTCTGAAAGGAATAGAGCATTCGTCTCGAACAGCCTTTTCCGAGTCATGTTTTGTTTGAAGGTATGGATCGTCAAGGTTCTCGGCCTCTTCGAACATATCCTCTCTAAACGTCCCCTTATAAAGACCAGCTGCTGCGATCGAACTAATATGGTTAAAACAGCCTGCTTGCATTTCTGTCGCGGCAACAATTGCGTTTCTTGTGCCCTGTACATTTACTGCTTTCTGAATTTCAGCACCAGCGTTCAAATCATAGATCGCTGCTAGATGATAAAAGTGCTTAACATTTCCTTTGAGCTCGGCCATTTGAGCATCAGAGATACCCAGGTTATCCTGAGTCAAATCGCCAACGATCGCTACAACGTCATCACCTGACACGTTAAAACGCTCAAGCAATTCCTCATAGCGCTCCATACTGGACTCTTGTGTAAGAAGATATATCTTCTCACCACGCGCGATTAGTTTCTCAACTAAAAAACGACCAATAAAACCGGTTCCACCGGTCAAAAAATAGCTCATTACTTAATACCCCGAAAAGAATAAATTGATTGCGCTTCGCTCAGAATTCGCTTACCAATGGATAACTAGTTAATTCCCTGCATCAGTATCTTAAGTCTGAAATCAAATGCGACCACACCAAAGATAATTGTAGTATAAAGCCAAAAATATGCTGAAATATAATACTAATCGGCCATGTGACCTTATTTTAACTACAGATTACGTAGATACATTACTCTAATATATATAATTATGTTATTAACGTGAACTTGCTTTAACAAAAGCCCCTATCAAGCTGAAATAACACTATACTAGCTCACTAAACTTACTTTGATCATCGAGGAATTTCTGTGTTCGGAATATCAATTTTACGGCCAGTTTATTTGCTTTTCATATTATGCGCTGTAGGTATTATATCTAGTAATGTTAACGCCTCCCTTTCTATAGAAAAAAGCCCTAATGATAGCCGGCACTACGATTACTTAGTACTAGAAAACAAACTTCGAGTCTTGCTGGTTTCCGACCCAAATACCGATAAATCTTCTGCGTCTCTAGACGTTAATATTGGCAGCGCAAGTGACCCTCTTGAATATCCGGGCTTGGCCCACTTTCTTGAACATATGCTCTTCCTTGGCACTGAAAAATTCCCTGAGCCTGATGCTTATCAGAAATATATCACTCAACATGGCGGCTCACACAATGCATATACTTCACCTGAAAATACAAACTATTTCTTTGATATCCGACCCGAATTCCTAGAAGCGGCGCTTGAACGCTTTTCTGAGCAGTTCACTCACCCGCTTTTTAACGCCGAGTATGTCGAGCGTGAAGTTAACGCTGTTCATTCCGAATACACATCCAAAGTCAAGGATGATGGACGACGCTTTTATTCTGTAATAAAAGCAGTATTAGCCGACGATCACCCCTATAGCCGCTTTTCTGTTGGAAACCTTGAAACCCTGAGTGACAAAGGCGAAGAAAAGTTACGCGACACTTTATTAGAGTTTTATCAAAAGAATTACTCTGCGAATCAAATGACTTTGGTAATTTTGGGGAAAGAGCCTCTTTCAACACTTAAAAAGTGGACACTAGCCAAGTTCAGTAACATTCCAAACAGCAACGTCGAGTTTACCGACATATCGCAAGATTTCTTCGCAGAAGATTTCCTACCTGTAAAAGTTGAAGCGCAATCGATAATGGACAAGCGATCAATGATGCTCGCATTCCCCATACCATCATCAAGCCTTCACCAAGACTCAAAGCCTGTATCCTACCTATCAAACCTGATTGGCCATGAGGGTAAAGGCAGCCTATTGTCGGCATTAAAAAATGAAAACCTAGTCGACTCACTATCGGCCGGTGCAGAGTTTGATACTAGAGTCAAAGAACTGTTTGTTATCCGCATGAGCTTGACTCAGTTTGGCTTTGACAACCAGGAACGAATTCTAGAGACCATTCATAGTTATATTGACCTTCTACGTAAAGAAGGCCTGAAAAAGCTTTACTTTGACGAACAAAAAACCATGTTAGATATTGCTTTTAACTATCAAGAGAAAAGTGAACCCATTCATTTCACGAGCAAGCTATCAAGGGCGCTCCAGTTTACTTCAGCAGAAGATATTCTTATCAAGCCCTACTCGCTCAAGCAGTTCGATCACGAGTTATACAAAACATACTTAAGCCATCTTAATCCCAAGAATATGTTTGTTGCGGTTAGCGCTAAAGCAGTTGTTGGAAAACGGTTTACTGACTGGTACGACGCACCCTATAACATTCAAGAACTGGATCAGAACCTTCTGGATAAACTCATCAAGCCTAAGCAGGACAATAGGCTAAGCCTGCCAGAGAAAAACATTTTTATTCCGGAAAACATATCAATAGTTAAAACGATGAATACTGAAAAGCCAGAGCTTCTGCTCAAACAACTTGGCTTAGAAGTATGGCATCACACTGACACTAGCTTTGGCACGCCTAAATCAAACTTATTCCTTACCATACGCTCCCCTGAAGCGCTTAAGTCTGCGGCAACGCTAAATATGACAGATCTTTTAGTAAAACTTCTAACTGACTCGCTTAATGAATATAGCTACCCTGCCTATCTTGCAGGCCTTCATTACGAGCTATACAAGCATATGCGTGGTGTAACCATCAAAATCAGCGGGTACAGCGATAGACAGGCCCAACTTCTAAGCAAGTTACTTAACACCGTTAAATATGCAGAGTTTTCTCCCTCTCGTTTCTCTATAATGAAAGAACGCTTGTCTAGAAGCCTATCAAACGCAAAAGATAAGAAGCCATTTCAGCAAGCTATTTCCAAAGCTCAGAACGTAGTTATTGCTCCTTCTTGGAATGAAGAAGAACGTCTGAGCGCACTTAGAGATATAAAACTAGAAGATATTAATCAGTTTCGTGAAGACTTTCTGTCTCAACTAGATATAGCAGTGTTGAGTAGCGGAAACCTATCGCGTGCATCAACACTCAATAATGCACAATTAATTCAAAGCATATTACTTGATAAGGCAACTAAGACCGAGGTCAGCCGCGCCAAAATTCGCCGCATACCACCTAAGACTCCTTGGCTCAACACGCTCGACACCGAGCACAGTGATACCGGCTTTGTTCACTATGTACAAGGAAAAACTACTAGTCACAAAGAACGTGCTAAGTACTTACTACTCACTCAAATACTCTCTAGTGATTACTACAACCAAGTCCGCACTCAAAAACAAATGGGTTACATCGTATTCGCAACAAATTTTGAGTTGCTTGAAGTACCGGCTATAGCGTTCATTGTTCAGTCCCCTAGTAACACAGGCCAAGAGCTTTATAAGGAAACCAAGGCGTTCATTCATACAAGCTTAGAGACAGTTAGGTCAACAAGCAAAGCTGACTTGAACAAGCACAAGAGCTCGGTTGTTGCAAACCTACTAAAGCAAGACAACACCCTTTATTCACGCTCCAATAGGTTTTGGAAAGACATTGATATAAAAAATGTAGACTTCGACACCAAAGAACAATTAGCTAAAGAAGTGAACTCTCTTACCTTAGAAGATATGAGCACTCTAGTTCAGAACATTATTGCTGACGAAAACGGGGTGCTTACTGTTGTCGCAAAATCTAATTCTGAAAACTCTCAGGCAAGAGAACCAGAAAAGACAGAAATTAACAGCGCCGAGGGCATGACGAATCTTTCTACTGAACAATGGCAAGGGTTCAGCAAGTTCTAGAAAAAGCTTATTTAGCTTCAGATAGCCCGCGCTATCTGAAGCTCTTTACTAGGCATATGGAATGATAGACTCACCATAGAACCGGAGATCTTCAAGCACCGACTGAGATTTAGAGTCGATATCCGATTGAGATATTGCATGAATGCGATCGAAGAACTCTTTAAAAGTAAGGTACCCGCCATCGGCGCTCATCAATTTGTTTGCACAATACCGCTCCCACTTTGACTGCTCTTCCTCCGTCAAAGTTTGAGGAAAGTTTCGCGCTTTGTAGCGAAACAATAATTCCGGCAAACGACTATCCTGAAATCTAAACTCCTCTTCCTCCAACTCAATATCACTGGCCTGCCTAACGCGCGACATCTCAGCTTTATCATGGGTAGAGAAAAAACCACCGCTATATATCATCAAGTCGGGGTCTGTTTCGTTTCTCTCGGGGGAGCTCAGGCTGAACACTTCTTTAATTTTTTCAACAAATATTGGGTTATTTCTGATCCATTCTAAGTGTGACCTCATCAAATCCAGATTCAGCTCCCAGCGTTCAAGTCGTTCAGCAGACATCGTCTTTATCATTGCAGCAGGAACAACCATTGGGCATTTATTTACATGAATCGCCTTGATTGCTGGCCGCTCTTCGCCCTCAGAAAGCTGCGCCGAAGGCATGTAAAGCCGACGCTGAATCTCTTCATTGCTCAGCGCAAACAAGTAAGCAGGGTCTTGCCTTAGATCAAAACAGATAAAGGAATTTTTATTCTTGGAGTCTTGAAATAGCGGCACAATAAGCGCACAACACCCTTTACTTGCAGGAAATTTCGAAGAAACATGAAAAACCGGTTTAAGCTTATTTGGTTCGAGTAACTCTAGTACCTTATGCTTGTCTCTATTTTTAAAAACATAGTCGAACAATTGTGGCTGTGCTGACTTGATTAGCTTAGCTAGGCCGATGGTGGCATAAACATCACTCATCGCGTCATGTGCTGACAAGTGCTCAATACCATTAGCTTGACTTAAGACCTCAAGCCTAAAGCTTGGCGTTCCAGAGTCATCACAAGGCCAATTGATCCCTTCGGGTCGAAGAGCGTAAGTTAAACGCACAACATCGATTAAGTCCCAGCGTGAATTACCGTTTTTCCACTCTCGCTCATAAGGGTCTATAAAGTTCCTATAAAACAGGTTTCGAGTGATTTCATCATCAAAGCGAATACTATTATAGCCAGCCACACAGGTAGACGGGACTGAAAAAATCTCTTCTACCTTCTTGGCAAACTCGACCTCAGAGAAACCGTTTTCTTGTGCATATTGAGGTGTGATGCCAGTAATTAAGCAAGCTTCTGGAGAAGGCAAAGCATCTTCTGAAGGGCGACAGTAAAAAGTCGTTGGCTCTTCGATGATATTTAAATCTAAATCGGTTCTAACACCGGCAAACTGACTTGGCCTATCTCGGCGAGTATCTGCGCCGAATGTTTCGTAGTCGTGCCAAAAGATGGACTGCATTAGAACCTCCTAATCTAAGAAGGTTCATATTGTACTCTATAGGCTTGCTTTTCGAGAACTGTAAGATTAATAAAGGAAAAGATTTTACGGCTTAAATAAACCAACACCACGGTCGATATATTCCACCCGAACTCGTTCAGTACCATTAGCATTAGTGCCGGTATTCATATCTATATGAAGAGAAGTAGGTATGTTAATAAATACACCTGAAGCAGTGGTCATCTGACCATCACTCGTTGACCAGTCGGTGTCTTCTTTCTGAAAAGAGATGAAAAAGTCGTTGGTGTAATCAACATTACCTGTTGTAGAGTTTCTCTGCCCAACATCAAGAGTCTTATAGTCTGCAAGGTCATAACAGTAAAAACCCGAATTACAATCCGTTGCACCTCCACTTTGATCATTACCTACACCAAAATACTTAGCACGAGTATTATCGACATCGCCACTTAAGTTAAGCATCGATGCTTGGTAATCATCGCCAAAGAAATCAGTAATCGTAGCGCCAACGTTACCAGAAATACTATCAAAGTCACCGCTAAGCTGACCACGAGCTTCACCAAAGCCCAAACGAAAGCCTACAAGCTCATCGGTAGCGTCTTTGGCAATTTCGAAATACGGATCATTTACTTCAAAAGGAATAATATCGTTTACCGCGTAAGTTTGCCCATCTAGCTGAACTTGAGCGGCATCAGTAGATATAGAACCAAATGCTAGGTTAGTAGCAGAGAAGTCAGCGCCTAACTCACCATCTCTTTCGTATTTACCTAACTCAACATTATTAATGTTCATCTGCATTTTTGATTCCATACCCAATGTAACGCGGGTATAGCTATTCGAGCCTATTTGATCAATATCAAAGGCAACAGCGGCTTGGCCAGAGTATTGACTCAGCTCATCATCAGCAATGGGCTTAAGCTCAGCCACTACATCAACTGAGGCTACAGCCAAAACTGTAAAAAATAATTTTTTCAACCGATTTCCCATACCTGCGGAATTACCTATTCAAGTTCCATTAACGAATTGTTCGGCGACCCAAAATCTACAACTAAAACTCTATTGCTTTGTCTTTGTATTATTTTTTATAAGCGAATGTAACTATATATATTTATCTAAAAGAATGCTGTGCACTCAATCACAGCTACTTCAACTAAGACATCACACTCCGCTGCATGTCCCGAAAAATGGGGGTTCAGAAATGTAAACAAATGCAATAAAACAGATAGTGTTATTGTATTAGCTGAATGCAGGTAGCGGGCTATGCATATTTATCCCCTAACTACACGAAAGCGTTTCTTCAGACTAAGGCTTTTATTTAGACAATAAAAAAACCCCAGCAGGATGACCTACTGGGGTTTCTAATAGAAGCCTGACGATGACCTACTCTCACATGGGACCTCCCACACTACCATCGGCGATGCTTCGTTTCACTTCTGAGTTCGGGATGGGATCAGGTGGTTCCAAAGCTCTATGGTCGTCAGACAAAACTTCGGTTGCTGATACTTGATCAACAACACTTAATTCTGCGTCTTTAACAATAGCAAGTAATAGCTAACTTTATCTCTGCTGTCTAACGAAGACTCATATCCAATTTGCGTTACCCGTCGTTGTACGAATAATCATTCACTATAAAACCACTTGGGCGTTATATAGTTAAGCCTCACGAGCAATTAGTACTGGTTAGCTCAATACGTTACCGCACTTACACACCCAGCCTATCAACGTCATAGTCTTTAACGGCTCTTTAGGGGAATTAAATTCCCAGGGAAAACTTATCTTGAAGGGGGCTTCCCGCTTAGATGCTTTCAGCGGT
>NZ_LWFE01001357.1:0-679 GCF_001635675.1 Oleiphilus sp. HI0061
CCGATAACCGAACAGATCGAGCAAGGCAAAGTTCACATGATTTACCCCATGAGTGTCAGTTGAGAGCATGTCCGGGATAATCTCAGTACTGTTGTTCATCAACAGGTCAAAGATGTAATGGGATTCATGTTCGTTGGCGCCGATAACCCGGGCATTGATGGCCATATGATTGGCATTCAGACTGACCGCCGAGACGCCTTTGCTGGTACCGAAGTATTTTGAGGAATACCGTGTACGGAACGTCTCGCGCTTGGCTTCGAACTTCTGACCATCGGCACTGGCATGCAGACTGTCATCCTGGATGTTGTAGTGCTTGAAGATGCTCAGTCGTGTGGTAGCGTTGTTGATACGGTCATTGGCCGCATTCAGGGTTTCCAGCCGAAGGTAGTTCGCCTGGATAGTGCTGAGCTGATCATAGGTCCGATCGGAGATCTGAGCGATGCCATAGATGCCCTGATTAGTGGCATTGGCGATCAAGATCGCCAACAGGTCCACTTCGTATTGACGGCTTTTCGAGTTCATGCCCAGCACATGCTCGAAGTCGTCAATGAATCCGGTATCCTGATCCACCACGCGCAAGACATCGGCAACGCTGATCGCTCTCATTTGTTGGAAGAACGGATTATTCACCAGGTGTTTCTTACTGGCTGTAGGCAACCGCCAAAGGTGTTTGCCGCCT
>NZ_LWFE01001358.1:0-792 GCF_001635675.1 Oleiphilus sp. HI0061
TTGAGATACTCGAACAACTTGGAAATGCTTATTTTGATTGTTACAAAATGCAAATGCTTCTTTATATACATCAGCTTTAACACTGCCACCAACCACATCGAATCCTTTTTGGGATCTAGAAATCAAATACGTATCTATCCCTATAGGGATTACGCCTGATGATGTTGCACAACCGGAAACTAATAAAACAATAAAGAATATTCTCTTCATTTATCTCTTCACTCCTTGGCCAAACTTTATTCATACGCCCAGTTCATTGGGTATGCATCTTTGCTGAATTTACATAACGCCCGCATTTGCGGCTGGTTTGGAGCGTAGCGGAAAACCAGTCCGGCAACATGCGCTTGTTACATGCTATAGCTGCTTAAGCAATTCAGATTTCTTTTCTTGATACTCACCTTCAGAAAGCACACCTTCATCCCTAAGCACCTTTAATTTAAGAAGCCTGTCCATAACCGAATCACCGTTATCTCTAGCAGATGCCTTCTCGTTTAGGCGCCACCGGTCGCGCTCAAACTGGTAGGATGATTTTCTGTATGAGCTAACCATTACCCCCGTACCTGATTCTTCAAGCTTTTTCTGAATATTATCAATAATTTTTTGCGGCCTTGAAGTCGGGTAAGTTCCTTTTCCGCCAAGCTCTACAAAATAGCCCTTAACATTCTTACCGCTTAAACTAACACCCTCAACGGGAACAATCTTGACGAAGACGTTATACCAATCCAGACCCCAAGTCATTCTGGTAGAGAATCCTCTTTCTGGACCATCAATTTCATTAACGATTTCATCATC
>NZ_LWFE01001359.1:0-751 GCF_001635675.1 Oleiphilus sp. HI0061
TCATAACAACAGGACCGGATTGATTTGTCATTTCGTCAATGGTTGGGTTATAGGGTGTCCACGTTGCGCCATCCCATGCACCGCCCGTCAATGTTGCTTCGCCTAACGCAGCTGGATACATAAAGTAGCCATACTCGTCAGTGTCGAGAATTAAATCGAAGTCTTGGTTACTTGTATTCGCTAGCTTATAATCCAGTGTTAGTTCGGTACCTGATATAACAACATTACCGTAGTGTGGTATATCCGATACTAGACACATACCATCTGGTATGGGTTCTGGTTCAGGGTTTGGTACGATGGCTGCATGGTTGGCATCAAGTTCATGGCTTAACAAGTCGCACGCAACGGTATCACCAATTTCCATACCAGGATGATCGAACCGAACGGCATAGTTCATTTCACCTAGCTCAGGATAGTCTGTTCGGTAAACAAACCATTTAACACCGTCGATTTCGGTAACAATTGGTCCTGTTTGAGATAGCTCAGAAAAGTCCGGAGTATATGGAGTCCAAGATGCTCCATCCCACGCCCCCAGGATATTCATGTTATCCCGATCATAAAAATAGGCTTCGCCTAAGGCAGCAGGGTAAGCGAAGAATCCATATTCGTTTGTGCCTAGATTGATGGTGAAATCCTGACCACCAGAAGAACTTAAATTGTTTGAGTTAATAGTCCAGGGCGATGTGGAGTAATCAATCGTACCGACCATTGGCATAGCTGACATAGTGCAAGTTTCGATATTTTCACCTGA
>NZ_LWFE01001360.1:0-1724 GCF_001635675.1 Oleiphilus sp. HI0061
ACGCTCCGATGTATTAAGGCACTTGTCTTTGCGTGTATGAAGGAGCCAATACTCAATGCCTGGTTTGATGAGGAAGCTTTAGGTATTCAGTTATTCGAAGATATTCATTTAGGTGTGGCGGTTAATTCCGCGCAGGGTTTATACGTTCCGGTGATTCGAAAGGTGCAAACTCTAGACGATGCTAGAATCAGAAAAATCATGAAGAAACAGATTCAATCAGTTCATGACCGTACGATTAAGCCTCAAAAGCTACTTGGTGCAACGATTAGTCTAAGCAACTTTGGCTCGTTAAGCGGGCGTTACGCTACACCTATAATTGTTCCGCCACAGGTTTCGATCATGGGTGTGGGGAAAATTCGTGATGAGCCTGTCGTTGAAAACGGACAGATAAAGGTTGGTCGAGTTATGCCTATATCGCTGAGCTTTGATCATCGCGCAGCCAGCGGTGCAGAGGCGGCCAGGTTTATGCAGGCTTTTATCGAGTCGTTAGAGTCTTAAGGGCTCTCTGGTGCTTTGTTTCTCTGAGTGATCTACAGAGTTTCAAGTCTATACAAGTGATTGACCAAGGTCTCGCTTTATGTGAATGTGGTCTTGCGTTTGTGCATTAGTCAATACCGCACAATAGATAGGTACTCCACAACAATAGACGAGACTTTTATGGATACAGTTAGAATTATCTATCCCGCTATCGCGATGTTTTTATTAACCTCTTTTTTAGTTTTTAAACTAGGGTTAACACGCTTTGCGGCAATTAAACGCGGTGAAGTTAGTATGAAGTACTATCGTTCATACAATGAAGGGCAGGAGCCGCAAAGGCTCCATATTCTCACTCGCCATATTCATAACCACTTTGAGGTACCACCCTTATTTTATGTTGGGGTTATACTCACTTATATCACGGATAGCGTTGGTCTTGTGTCAGTTGTCGCTGCTTGGTTGTATGTGGCTTTGCGGCTAGTACATTCTTTTGTCCACTTGGGTAACAACAATGTCAGCCTAAGGTTTGCGAGCTTTGCTGCGAGTATGATGGCTTTAGCAGTGTTGTGGCTCGCCATGTTGTTTGCGTTGGTATAGTACTCGTAAGCACTTGTTTATCTGTCACATCGCAGTAACTTGAAGCGTTGTTTTCCCTCAAGAATCTCTGACTCTGGCCAGATCGCATTTGCCTTTTGCTCAAATGCTGCGTTCTGTGCCAGAATTTGAAGTTCTTCACTTATGGCTTTATCACTTCGTGTAATAAAAGCGTTTTCTGTCGGTACACTCGCTTCAAATGTATTGATCAATTCGCAGTTCTCGTCATTGGCAAAGATGATGTGCTTGGCTCCAGGGTTTAGTTCAATAAATGAGCAGCCAGAGAGCGCTGTACCGAGTATGAGTGCAGTAAACTTTGAAGACCGTTTGACTGAGGGGTAGCTATATTTAAGCAGCATCGTTATCGTCCTTTATTGTGACTAACGCATAGCTGACTGAAGGCATTTCCTTGCATCCATTTATACGTTTTTGGTTGAGTTTCATTCTTCTTCAGGGATAATGCATGTCAGAAAATTGCTGTGCAGTTCGGACGATTAGTTTAATCCCTTGTCACAAACTATATAGCAGCGATATAAGCTTGTTTTCTATCGGTAATTTTTTCATGAGTTTACAGTATAAGATAGTGCCGGTAACGGCTTTTGAGCAGAACTGCTCAATTTTGTGGTGCGATCAGAGTAAAAAAGCGGCAGTTG
>NZ_LWFE01001361.1:0-695 GCF_001635675.1 Oleiphilus sp. HI0061
CAACTGCAGGCGTTAGCTGTAAAAAAGGAGTTAAATTGAAGCACATATTTGTTATTGCAGTTTTAGCCTTATTGTCAGGTTGTAGTTCAATGGTAAAGACCGAAATTGGAGATTACGATTACGGCAAAAGTTTAAGTGAACTACAAAGTCAGCATATCGAGTTACAACCTCAGGATGGTTTATTCTCTGAACCACGAATTAGCATTCCATTAGATGATGCTAAAAGCCTTTGGGGAGAGCCCCAAAGTACGGAAAATCTATGGGGCGAAAAAGCTTTGGGTTCTGGTATCGCTTTAAGTGCAGCAGCTACTGGCTTAATTAGTTGGGCGGGTTATGGAGTAATAGAGCTGATGTTTTTGCCTCCTTGCCAAGAACATGTATGGTCAGTAAAAAATAAACAAGTCTTAGCTAAAAGCTGCAGTACCATTGGTACAGGGTATCAATCCAAAATAGTAAAATGGGATTGGTCCGAAAATTAAATCAGCTAACAAGTTTAGCCTGCCTCGCCCCGGAAAAGGCCCCGGGGCTGGACTCGCTATCGCTCGCCGCAGCTAAAGGCGTTGGTATGACTCCCCACGTCAAGAGGCCCGCACAAAATCCTGCCGGAACCTCGGCCAGAGCCTTTCTTTTTAATTAACATTCTTCCCGTTAGGGAAGCGTCAACGCATCAGATGAAGCAAGTAATTTCGACGGTG
>NZ_LWFE01001362.1:0-658 GCF_001635675.1 Oleiphilus sp. HI0061
CTCGTCGAAAAGAAGCGCAACGAAGAACCTGTAAGCGAATAACAATTAGATGAACCTGCTACTGTTATTCCCCGAAAATATGCACAGCGAAACACTGGCTGAGATTTCCGGTCGTCAACTCGAACATATGCATGAGACTCTAAAGTCAAAAGTTGGAGATAACATACGCGTTGGCCTGCTCAATCAGCAAATTGGCCTAGCCACTATTACAGCTCTCACTACGGAGTCTGCCAAACTCGATATCGAGTGGCAAAAAGAAGCGCCCGCACCACTCCCCTTAACACTCATTATTGGTCTACCCCGACCAAAAATGTTAAAGCGAATCATTCAAACCGCCACAACAATGGGCGTGAAGAAAATCTATTTCCTCAATGCCTGGAAGGTAGAAAAGAGCTTTTGGCAAAGCCCCTGGCTAAGTGAAGAAAAAATTCTAGAGAATTGCATCCTTGGCTTAGAACAAGCTCAGGATACCGTGATGCCCGAAATTCATATCAAAAAGCGCTTCAAGCCCTTTGTTGAAGATGAATTACCTGCACTTTCCAAAGGTACACGCCAACTAGTCGCCCACCCTAGAGAAGAACAGGTCTGCCCACATCATCTCGAAGAAGCCTGCACCTTAATCATCGGCCCCGAAGGTGGCTTTACTGAGTATGAAGTA
>NZ_LWFE01001363.1:0-1449 GCF_001635675.1 Oleiphilus sp. HI0061
GATGAATTTGGCGCAGAAGTCGATCCTGCCGGTGCGGTGCAATGGCGTAAAGGTGATAATATTTTCTTCTGGGCCGGTGAGGCGCTCGGGTGGCGTGGTCTTCGTTCTGACACATGGCTATTCGAGGCTGTCGTGGGCTTCGATGAGGGGCGTGAAGAAAGTGACTCTGATGACGGTCGTTTGGATGGTCTCGGTGAAGGAGATGAGGGAACTGAACTAGTTTTGCAAGCACGCCATGCTTTCGATACCGACTGGCGTTATTGGCTGGATGCTCGAGTGGTGACCGGTGAAAACGGAAGTCTTGGTCTTTTTGGCGTGGGGCACCGCTTCGGTGGTCAGAACGACGGAACCGGCCATGAAATTGCCATCGCTTTGGTATTTCACGATAGTGATTATGTCAATAAAGATTTTGGTATAGATGCAGAGCAGTCAGTTGCATCGGGACTGAATGAGACCGACCTGAGTGGAGGATTTCGCTCGTTTGGATTTAATTACAATTATCGCCATTATGTAAATGAGAATTGGCAGGTTTTCGGCGAGGCGGTTTATGAGCGTTATAGTAGTGACATTGCGGATAGCCCAATCGCACGCAACAACTATGAAGCTGAGGTCGGCGTTGGATTCATTTACGTTTTCTAGAACACCTATCAAGTATTCACCTAGAAGCCTCATTTTTAGTTTATTTAATAAACAATCAAGCTAGCTCAAATTATATTAGGGAAGACCCGAAAGCCGACTTAACACTTTGTTAAGTTGGTTGTTCACCATCTACAGACATCACCCAGGAATTTGAAGCCAGTAACATTCGGCCAAACCAAAATCAACCTTCAACGGCAAGTTTTGGCACTTTGCTGACTAAGTTTGGGCAGGGTATTTGTAGGCTCTAGTCGAAACCGCTATTTCAGTAGGTCAGACTGCGTGCCAACTTTTACATATAAGTATTATGACTTTGTAGGCGGCCCGTCCTCGGGGCGCTTGCTGTGCCACGGGGCTTTCAAACGATTCCCTGGTTTCGGTTTGCGCGACTGGAGGCCCCGCCTACATAAGTATGGCTATTTTTCAATCGAGTCTGACCCCATTGAAAAAATGCTTTAAGGCATTTGGATTTGGCTTCCGCCTTGGCCCGGTACGACGATCTGAGAAGCCTGCTCACGACGCATTTCTTGAAGTTCTTTCATTGTATCTTCAAGCGACTTGTTTGCTGCTTCGCCAAAGTTAGCTGCCGCTTGACCCAGAGTAGAACCTTGAAGTTCGAAGTTCAAAGGAAGTGGTCCAGCTGGCGTCATCATTTGAGTGCTGCCGATAAACAGAACGGGTCTAGCGCTGTCTGCGTCGCCATTTGCATCGACAGGTGTCATGCGACGAATAGTGCCGACTTTGTTGTCTGTATAGACTTCTTCAAGATAAAGTTCATCAGGGTTCATGCTTATTTCAGGCGCGTTGTCGCTC
>NZ_LWFE01001364.1:0-3674 GCF_001635675.1 Oleiphilus sp. HI0061
ATCGCCAACTTTCTAAGAGAGGTATATGCCTCATCTTCACTCAGGCCCTTCTGTTTCATCAACAAACCTTTAGCCTTCTCTAAGGTCTTTCTTTCGGCCAATTTGGTTTTTGTCGTGTTTAATTCCTTTATTAAACCTTGCTGCTCATGAAAACGAGCTACTGCGATATTAATAATTGAAGGCAAGCGCTGTGGCTGTATATCATCCACAATAAAAGCACTGACACCGGCCTTCACCACCTTCTGAACCAGCGGCGGCGCATCCTTTTCTGAGAAAACAATGACGGGAAGCGGCATGCGCTCTCGAAGTTCGACCAGTTGCTGTAAAGTGTCTTCGTCGGGCAAGTCCATGCCCACCACAAGAATATCAGGCTGATGCTCCTCTGCTTTCTCCAGCATAAGACAAGCATCTGTGACAGTCTCGATTATCGGATAAGCGTTTTCGCGAAGAGCTCTGCGTAACAACGCAGCTCTTGAATCCAGAGGGTCAATTAACAGTGCGCGTTCTTTTTGAGAGAGCCCTGTATTTGAGATAACAGCTCTAGTCATACGACACCACCTTATTCATAAATTCAGACACAACTAAGTATGAAATACTCATTCCCTTCTGGCATAGGTCTGATAAATATTAAATGGTAAAAAATAGAGGGTATAAAAAGGAGCGAGCCTGTCAAAAGTACAGGCTCGCAATCAAGTCCTAGCTAAACCTAGCTAACCTCGATCATTTGAACAGTGCCATCAGGTAATACTTCATGCATATGACCTTTAGGCTCATCCAAGAACTGAACCAGAGCCAAGCAAGCCACCGCAGCACCTGCAATCACCATAAAGAAGGTCGATGCATCAACAAAAGAATAGACCGTCAGGAAGGTCACGCCACCCACGTTGCCATAGGCGCCAACCATACCTGCAATTTGGCCAGTCATACGACGCTTAACCAGTGGCACCATTGCAAACACTGCACCTTCACCAGACTGAACGAAGAAAGAACAAAGCAATACCGCCGCAACCGCTAATGGAATCATCCAGGTGCTATCAACTAGCGATAGAATCAAGTAACCGACCGTCAAACCAGCAATCAGAATAGTTAAGGTTTTCTTACGACCAAACTTATCTGACAAATAACCACCAGTTGGGCGCGCCGCCAAGTTCATCAATGCGAATGCACCCCCCAATAAGCCAGCCATAACAGGCGTTAGATCGAAGGTTTCCATAAAGAATGCAGGTAACATTGAAACAACTGCCAACTCTGAACCAAAGGTAACGAAGTAAGCCCAATCTAGAATAGCCACTTGCTTAAACTTATACTGGTCATTTTCTGGCAAAGAAGTATGTAGATGTTCTTTGTTCACTTGATAGATTGAGTGCATTTGGAAAGCAAACAGACCAGCGAGCACCCCCCATAAAATGTTTGCTGTTGTTGCCGATAGTAGACTTACACCCGCTGGAGATAGCTTCCATGTCAAAACAGCCAAGGCAATATACATAGGCACATTCATCGCGATATAGAACCAGAAATCACGCTTATTACTTACTTCCAAACCACCCGATTTCTTTGGCTTAAAGTAAGTCGAACCTTTCGGTGTATTACGAACATTTTTGTAAAAGATCATGCTATAAACAAAAGCAACAACACCTGTTGTTGCGATAGCATATCTCCAACCATCATCACCACCATATACGTAAGCTGCTACCGCTGGAAGAGTCCATGCTGCAGCTGCCGAACCGAAGTTACCCCAGCCACCATATACACCTTCTGCTAAGCCAACCGTCTTCGCAGGGAACCATTCTCCCACCATACGAATACCGATAACAAAACCCGCACCAATAAAGCCACACAAGAAACGGAATAAGGCTAACTGCTCATAAGTTTGAGCTAGAGCAAAACCCCAACAAAGAAACGCCGACACCATCAACAACAAGCTATAAACAGCGCGCGGCCCAAACTTATCCACCAACATCCCGACAACAATACGCGCTGGTATAGTAAGTGCAACGTTAAGGATCAATAACGCCTTCCACTGGGCATTACTCATATCAAATGCTGCCATAATGAAAGGCTTCATTGGCGCATGACTGAACCACATCACGAAGGTCAAAAAGAATGCAAACCAGGTAAAGTGCAATATTTGTGTCGGTCGACTGGAAAAATCCAATAACCTTAATCGAGCTTCAGACATGCGGGGTTCCTTAAATAGATTGAATGAAAACTAGGCCACCATAATCAAAAGTCGATCCAACTAAGATTTTTTTCTTTACTTTCAACAAGATAAAAACAGATAATTACACAAACGACTTGCGCACAGACAGATTCCAACATATCCTCCAGCCAAAACGCACCATTCTGAAGCAATAGAAAGACTACCTTTTACTTCTCGCACCATATTACGCTCGCAAAACCTAAGCTATCACATGAAACAGCTTTACCAAGGAGCACACCAACTCATTGTGCACTATTTGAACAACCTGCATACAAACAATCTGCCCAAAAATCCAGCGTAAACCTAGGTACCTCAATCAAGACTTACCAAATTGGTGCCTTCATGACAGTGAAGAGCTACCCTACGCTTGACCCAAAGACCTATAAGAACGCTCAACACTACAATCGATAGTACCTTCCAGTCATTTATCTATGAAACTCTGGGCATAAAAAAACCGGCCTGAGCCGGTTCGGTTTTTTTTCACTCAGATACGCTTACAAATTATCAAGCGCTGAATTAAAGGTATCACTTGGTCTCATCGCCTTAGTCGCTTTCGCCACATCAGGATGGTAGTAACCGCCAATATCGACAGGCTTACCTTGCACAACCGTCATTTCAGCAAGAATAGTCGACTGCTGCTCTTCTAATGTCTTAGCCAGCGCTGCAAAGCGCTCTTTTAGCTCAAGGTTATCATCTTGCGCAGCAAGCGCTTTAGCCCAATACAAGGCCAAGAAGAAGTGGCTACCACGGTTATCCAGCTCACCAGACACTCGTGACGGTGACTTATTTTCTTCCAGGAAGATAGCCGTCGCCTCATCAAGCGTTTTCGCTAGGACTTTTGCTTTCTCATTATCATTCTTAATACCCAGATCTTCCAAAGAAACAGCGATCGCTAAAAACTCACCTAAAGAGTCCCAACGCAAGTGACACTCTTCCAGGAATTGCTGAACATGCTTCGGAGCAGAACCACCAGCACCTGTTTCAAACAGACCACCACCAGCCATTAACGGAACAATAGATAGCATCTTAGCACTGGTACCCAACTCAAGAATCGGGAACAAATCCGTTAGATAATCTCGTAGTACATTACCGGTAACAGAGATCGTGTCACGGCCACGAATCAAGCGCTCCATTGTGAAGCGAATTGCCTGATCCGGCGACATGATACGAATGTCCAAACCATCCGTGTCATGATCCTGTAAGTAGGTGTTCACCTTCTTAATCATTTGCGCATCATGGGCACGCTCAGGATCTAACCAGAATATAGTCGGCATACCCGTTGCTCGAGCACGAGAAACGGCGAGTTTCACCCAGTCCTGAATTGGCGCATCTTTAGTCTGACACATACGCCAGATGTCACCCTTCTCGACATCATGCGAAAGCAAGACCTTACCATCTTCATCAACTACACGAACAGTACCGTCAGCCTCTAACTCGAAAGTCTTGTCGTGAGAACCATATTCTTCAGCTTTTT
>NZ_LWFE01001365.1:0-696 GCF_001635675.1 Oleiphilus sp. HI0061
GGCGTATCGAGTTTAACGCTATCAGCTAAGCTACTTAGTGCAGACAACTGATTACTCATCGCTAGCAAACCAGATGTTTTGGCTTTCTCTCGTGCCAACTGAATATCTTTTGCTTTCGGCTTAATTTTTGGCTTGGGCTTTTTCGCTATTTGAGCCTTAGGTTTTGGTTTCGGTTTTGGCTTCTCAGCAACTTTCTTCTCAGGCTCAACCTTCTTAATCTCTTTCTTAATCTCTTTTTTAAGGACAGGTTTAGGCTTTTCTTTTTTCTTAAGTATGACCTTTGCTAGTTGAGGAGGCAGGGCTTCCAGCTCTTCCCTATCTTGCTCAGGTAAATCCACCCACGAGACATAAACAGCGATTGCCAAAAATACAGGAATAACCGCTGCGGTAATCTTCCCTAAGCGTTCACTCTCACCTGCTTCGGCATTCCAGGCTGGCCCTAATTGATTAAACGCCATGATTAAGCCTCCTGCTCAACATGCTTATTAACCGCAAGTGAAATGCTGGCATAACCAGAATCCACACAGGTTGTCATAATTTTCTTTAACAGCTCATATGGCAACTCTCGATCGGCAACGATAGTGATTGGACGCCCTTCTGGCGCGACTGCGCTGTTAGACTTTGAAGCCTGATAGTCTAACTCAGCCTTAAGCAGAGGTTCTACCTCTCCTTGAAATTCACGAAGCTCGGCGACTT
>NZ_LWFE01001366.1:0-718 GCF_001635675.1 Oleiphilus sp. HI0061
AGCCAATTCGATTTCTGGATACACTTCAAAAATCGCAATAAACTCTAGATCCTTACCTTCTTCAACTGTCTTAGGCTCAAAACGAGGATAACCAACCGGGTTAACTTTCTCTTGAGTCAACGCTTGAACGTAAGAGTTACGCATTACTTCGCCAATCACTTCTTGACGTACGCCTTGTCCATAACGCTTTTTAACAACCTTAACTGGCACCTTTCCTGGTCTAAAACCGTTGATACGTGCTGTTTTAGCCGTCTTCTGAAGGCGCTCCTCGACTTCTCGCTCGATCTGATCAGCAGGTACACCAATCGTCATTCGGCGCTCTATGGAAGACGTGGATTCAACAGAAACTTGCATGGACATTCCTCAATTATATATAACGTGTTTGCTCGAAGACCTAACACCACTACCAATCTGCGTACGCGCGCTTAAAGCACCTATATACATGATTGAAAGACAGTCTAGTGATCGAATCGATCTAGACAGTGTATCAGCCATTAAAATTATTGGGGGCGAATATTAAGATCACTACCTGAATATATCAAGCACTTTAATCGGCTTAAGAGTGCTTAATCGATGAAAAACATCAAAAACGCAAAATAATTCACAGGAAAGCGTAATAAACTAGAAAAGATTTATATTCAGATTATTCGTTATATATATATAACCAAGGAAGAGAACAAACAGCAGATATTTTATTGCGGTAAAATACTGCTTTTTT
>NZ_LWFE01001367.1:0-3085 GCF_001635675.1 Oleiphilus sp. HI0061
ACGATAATCCTGGTGAATACGTAGATCATTGCCGTAACGGGTTAATCTTTTTTCGCCGTCGACATAAACTTCGCGCTTACCAATACTGAATGAGGCCAACAAGGTCTCTGTTTTATGATCAATCATGACCCAAACATCCGGATCTGTTGTGGTCACCTTTGTTGCATGAAAAAAGTTAGGTGCGCGCTCAAAATTCAGGTGCACTTCTCCTTCCTGTGGCGTTTGATCAATCAGGCGTAGTAGTGCAGCTGAATCACCATCTTCGGCGGGGCGAATTTCGTAGCGCTGGCTCATTAGCTTACGGCCTCGACTCTGTTTTGCTGTTCATTGCTTGCGCTCGAGCATTGAGGAGAGAATAGTTCGTTTTGCCAAAGTACCAGAGGTTCAATTTTAACGTTACCAGCCACCATGCCACGCGCTATCTTATGCGAGGTATAAACCTGCATGGCATCTTCCATGAGCAAAACGTGCGCATGATCGAGCTGACCAAGTTCGCGAGCAAGTTTATAGTGAAAGTTCTGGAGCAAAAATTCTTCTAGTTCGCGATCAAGTTCGACCTGTAGGTTTTTCTGCTCGCAAGTGTTAAGTCTGTTATATGTAGCCTGGTTTTCGCATAACAAAGCATAGCGAGGTAAGTTTGCTTCAGAATAAGAAGGGAGCGCGAGTAAGCTTATTGGCAAAATAGCGTCATGCATGGAAAACTCATTAATAATATTAACTGCCAGCTCTGGCGACAGTTTCTCACCCACCATATCAACACCACTAAGGCGTCCAATGAATTCAAAGCAAGGGCATTGATCTAAAAAGCCGGTTACCTTCAGCTGGTCATTCATCGCGTAGCGAAGTAAACCATTAGAGCTACTTAGAATGGGACGTACATTCTGGCCCTCCGTTAGCTGCCAGCTAGTATGTATTTGATTGGTGTCCAGGTCCTCAAACTCATAAAAGTGACTAGTCAGTGCTAATGGGTATTTCCCCTGAAACGGGAAGCTAATGACGCCTTCAGTGGCCCAAAGGCCCTTTCCTTGAAAACGACAATGGGGAAACAAGTCGCGTAGTTTGTTCGCCCAAATTTTAGATGATGAGGTGTCCCAAGCACTGATGAGACCAAGTTTGGGCCAAAGCATACTTGTCATTTTAGCACTTAACTCACCATCCCAAGCATCTAACGACTTAGCGGCGTCAGGGTTTTTGGGTGCGGATAGATGTGATAAGCCAGAAAGAGTCTCAGGCCACTGACCGGAGTTTAGTACTTCAACGATAAGAGGCTGCTTATCTTTGATTAACTGTAACAGGCTTAGCGCAAAGGTTGGGCTCCATACCGAGATAAACGACAAGTCCCGGCAAGCAACTAAATAGCATGCCGTTGCAATTGAGGATTCCTCAGAAGTATTCGCAAGTGAAATGGCTTCAGGAACAGCCATTGTCCCTGACATAAACAAACGCTTCCACCAAGGGAGAAGTTGCAAGTCATCGTTAATGCTGCTCGTAAGTTTATTCCTTAGATCGCTCGGGACCCATGACAAAGACCAATAATGTTTGCCTTGCTTTATCTCAGGAAATTGTCGGTATAAGTCTGCCATCCAGGGACTAATTGCCTGATCTAATTCATCGAGGAAGGCTTGATTGTAGGGAATCCACTTCATTTTAGAGGTGGAACCACTCGTGGGCTGATAACGCTCGCACTTGATGTTGCTTAAAACATTTTCTCGGCCGGCTTGCTGGCGCTCTATTTGCTCGTGCCAAACATCATAATCGCTAATTGGCAATGTTTGGAACTCGGAGAGGCTGCTATTTTCCCTAAGGTGATACTTGGCTGCGGATTCAGTTCCTGAAACGCTTTCTAGTATTCCCTGAAGAATCGATAATTGCGACTCTTCTACTGAACGACAAGCGCTGCGGAATCTTGCGCCACCCTTGTTGGATAGCGCGTGTGACGCAACATGCAAACCTTTCGAAGCAAGCGAGCCGAGAAATGACATTAAGATAGCTCCAAATTCTGTGAATCAGCTCTTTGGCGCAAATCATCACCCAGCTCTTTGCTGACCTGACCTGCTTTTTGACGAAGACTCTGCCGACTCTGTTTTTTCTTGAAAGGAATCATATTACGCTGCATGAAATCGAGTAACATACTTATAGTTACTTCGCCCGCGCAAGGTAGTTCAGTACCTTTCTCCCACGTTGGGTTAAGTTTTGCGAAGTGGTCGATATCACGGTTTTCATCTCTCATTTCTGGCGTAATGCAGGCAACACCTTCCTTGAGGTTTTGATATTCGTCACCAAAATCGAGTAAGCGGCTTTTTGAACAGTAAGCGCTCGGATAAAGCTTGTTACAGTATTCATCAACAATACTCTCTAGCTTCGGGTTATGATGTTGATGACAGGGATAAAATTGGTGAAAGTTGTTCGTCATCAATAAGTAGGTTTTATAGCCCTTAGAAATTAGTAGCCAGAACACATGCTTTCTAGGGTTCTTGAGTTTTGTCGAAAATAACTTTATTGCGAAAGCTTTTTGAAGTGATTTATCTCCCCAATACGCCTTATCAACGACGGTATCACCACTGAATATACCGATAGCTTTTTCATTACCATGATCTAGCTCTAATTCGGTCCATGTTGAGAAACCGATAATTCGTTTGCTTAGTTTATCCTCAAGTATAAAAACTCCCGTTTTATTGCCCATATCTGTCGCAAACGTTTCAAACTCGGCGTTATTGTAATACTGGACAAATAACTTATGCATTTCGATAAGTTGAGGAACAGAAATATTCTTTATTGAATAGAAGCGAGTTGATAATTTATTTTTGTTTGTCATGCCATTTCCCTGCTTTAAACCTTAATAATGCACTAGACATAAAAAGGCTATATCGATTTAAATCAGATCAATAGCAAACGCCCCCCAGCATTCACTAAAACTAAAATTCAGTTTTCTCTGACATACAATTTCAAACCTCGAAAGCAGACAAATGTTCGCTATAATAAAAATGCAACAGATTAATCTATCGTTAGTAATAATTAGACAGACAAATCTTGATACTCGACGCGACCCTAAGTGGGCTCCAGCTATCTGAGCTTTAGATTTCAC
>NZ_LWFE01001368.1:0-2483 GCF_001635675.1 Oleiphilus sp. HI0061
TGTGGCGCTAAAAAGTGCTGAGGGTGCTGCCAAAATTCTGCTTTCCGGTATAAAAGACTTTTTCAAAGAGTCATGGTACCGGAAGTTGCTGGGTCGTCTCATGCTGCCTTTGCTGGCAAAGACATTGAAGCAGCTAGACCCAGACACTCACAATGGGGCTATCTTCCTTGGTCTGCAAGGCGTTTTGGTTAAAAGTCACGGGCATGCTAATGCGAAGTCTTTTGAGCAAGCGGTTGATCTTGCCTATAAAGAGGCGGAAGCTAATCTGCCGGAGCTGATTAATAGCGAGCTGGAAAAGGTTTTGCTATAGCGCTGGTCTTGGTGGCTATGCGTCGCTAATTATTTGAATATCCAAGTCAAACTATCTAAAAGGTGAATTTTGTGACAACTGTCTTTATGTTTCCCGGTCAAGGTTCTCAGTCAATTGGAATGATGTCAGATCTCTTGGCGCAGTCAGAATTAGCAGTAAAAACCTTTACTGAAGCGTCTGAAGCAATTGGAGAGGATCTTCAAGATATTGCGCTAAATGGGCCTGAAGATAAGATCAACCAGACGGAAATTACTCAGCCTATTGTATTAACGGCAAGTGTTGCGATGTGGCGTACCTGGATAGAAAACTCTGACATCCGTCCAGACTATGTGTGTGGGCATAGCTTGGGTGAATATACGGCCTTGATCGCTAGCGGCGTACTGGATTTTGAAGAGACGGTTAAGCTCGTTAACCTTCGTGGTAAGCTTATGCAGGGAGCGGTTCCTCTAGGTGAGGGCGGTATGGTTGCTCTTTTGGGGCTTGATGATGATAAAGCTAAAGAGGCTTGTAAAGAGGCAGCCCAAGGGCAAGTTGTTGCGCCGGCAAACTTTAACTCTCCTGGTCAGATCGTAATATCGGGTGCGACCGATGCGCTGGACCGGGCGATGGCTATCGCAAAAGAAAAAGGCGCTCGTCGCGCTGCGAAGCTTCCTGTGAGTGTTCCTTGCCATTGTGACTTGTTACAGCCTGCAGGTGAAGAGTTGGCAAATGCAATGTCGAAACTGACATTTAAAGAACCCGGTATTCCTATTGTGCAAAATGTGAATGCTCAGGTAGCCACAAACCTGGAAGAGCTAAAGACAAATTTATTGGCGCATTTGCATAGCCCCGTACTTTGGTCACAATCGGTCACTAAGCTGATTGAGCTAGGTGCCGACACTTTCGTTGAATGTGGTCCTGGTAAGGTGCTAGCGGGCTTAAATAAACGAATTGATAAAACGGTTAACACTATGGCTATGTCAGACGTGAGTAGTCTTGAAAAAGTAGTTTCCGGTTTATCAGATTAAACATGCTGTATAGGGTGCGCGGTGCGCACCAAGTTAAAATACCAAAATAAAGAACAGGAAAATGGCAATGGAAAAGAAGGTGGCGTTAGTCACGGGCGCAAGCCGTGGAATAGGTCAGGCGATTGCTAAAGAGTTGGCCATGGATGAGTCCTTAACGGTTATTGGTACTGCCACAACAGAAGATGGTGCCTCGTCAATTTCGCATTATTTCTCAAAGTGGGGCTTGGACGGTGACGGCATTAAGATGGATGTGTCAGACCCAGAGTCGGTCACAGAAGGCATCAAACAGGTCACTCAAGCTTATGGTCCGCCTTTGATCGTTGTAAATAACGCCGGCATTACCCGTGATGGTTTGTTGATGCGTATGAAAGAAGAAGATTGGGATAATGTCTTGAACACCAACTTGAGCTCGATTTACAGAGTCTCAAAGGCAGCGCTCCGAGGCATGACTAAGGCGCGCTGGGGACGAATTATTAACGTTAGCTCTGTTGTTGCGCAAATGGGCAATGCAGGCCAGGCAAACTATTGTGCTGCCAAGGCAGGCATAGAGGGCTTTAGCCGCTCTTTGGCAAAAGAGATTAGTGGGCGAGGCATTACAGTTAACTCAGTGGCCCCGGGTTTCATTGAGACGAGCATGACAGAAGAGCTTTCCGATACCGTAAAAGCGAGTATGTTGGCGACAATACCGATGCAGCGCTTGGGGCAGCCCGAAGAAGTGGCTTCGGTAGTAGGGTTTTTGGCATCTCAGCAAGCAAGTTATATTACTGGTGAAACGATCCATGTAAACGGTGGGATGTTTATGGGCTAAAACGGGAATATCCTGAATTAGTCTTGTTGTTATTCCAGTAGCATCTCGAATAAATCTTGTTGTTATTCCGGTAGCATCTCGAATTTGTCCTGTTGTTATTCCGGTAGTACCCCGAATCAGTCTTTTCGTCATCCCGGTAGTGTTTGAGCCGGGAGCCATAAGGTTAAGACTTGGATGGATTCCCTCTCAAAATACTGCGTGAATGAGGGTAGGGTATGGTGGTTCCCATGTATTTGGCCGAAATACTATTTTTTGGTGGCCTGATTGAGATCAAAGAGTGATGTTTTGCTGCTTGTCTCTATCATTGCTTTGATCTAGACTACATCGCCATGAATAAATGAAGCAGACAATAGCTAGG
>NZ_LWFE01001369.1:0-812 GCF_001635675.1 Oleiphilus sp. HI0061
AATAATGCATGAAGAAGGCGGTGACATACTTGCCCTGGTATTGGTTCCTACACGTGAACTCGCCCAACAAGTGCTTAAGCAGGCAAAACAGCTAGCTCGCTTTACAGCACTTAAGTTGGGTCATATCGGTGGCGGTACTGACATCCACAAACAGACCGAAATCATTCAAAACCCGCCACACTTTATCGTGGCAACACCGGGGCGTTTGTCTGAATTGCTTGCCAGAGACCTGTTAGACCTTTCTTCGGTAGACATCCTGATACTTGATGAAGCAGACCGCTTACTCGACATGGGCTTTAGCGATGAGATTCTATCTATTTCAGAACACTGTCATCAACGGCGTCAAACGCAGCTCTATTCAGCAACACTAGCCAATAAAGCACTTCGAGGCCTGGCAGACCAGTTGCTAGATGAGCCAAAAGTGTATGAGCTAAACCAAACAAGCGATACTCACACATCAATTGATCAGCAAATCATCTTTGCTGACGATAACGCTCACAAATACCAACTACTATGCTGGCTACTAAGAAACGAAACATATCGTCACAGCATTGTCTTTTGTAACTCGAAAGAGCAAGTAGATCAGGTTTACCGTGTCATGCAGCAACAAGAAATTAGCGCTGGTGTATTACACGGAGACAAAGACCAGAAACAACGAAATCTCGTGATGAGCAAAATGCGCCGTAACGAGCTGAAAGTAATGGTCGCTACAGATATTGCTGCACGAGGTATTGATATTGAAGGCATGGATCTGGTGATCAACTTCGAAATGCCGAGGCGTGGTGAGATATATGTCCACCGTATAGGTCGCA
>NZ_LWFE01001370.1:0-1321 GCF_001635675.1 Oleiphilus sp. HI0061
TTGTCTTCCCGACATCAAGATATCCTTTATGTATTGCCTTTACTTTACCACGTTAACCACCCTCTGATGCCGGGTTATGTCGCGCAAGATGCACCCGCCGGCGTGTCGGCTTATCAACCCGATAAAGCAGCTTTAAGTATTGCAAAGTCCTTTAGCCAGACCTTTAAGTTTAAGTCAGGCTCCCGCCAGCTTAGCCAGATACATGCTCTCTACATGATGGGCAGTACTGGAACCTTAGCGCACTCTGAAGCGAGTGATGTGGACTTATGGTTGTGCTTTGACCCTGGCCTGGGCGAAGACGCTATGGCTTCGCTCGCAGAAAAAGCCAAGAAGATAGATGATTGGGCAAACAGTCTAGGCTTGGAGCTTCATACTTTTTTGATGAATGCGGAAAAGTTTAAGGCTGGGCACTTGAATAACCGCATGGATAAAGAAAGTAGTGGTTCTGCACAACATTATTTGCTGCTGGACGAGTTTTATCGTACTGCGATTTTATTAGCGGGGCGTTACCCAATTTGGTGGCTGATTCCACCAAATTTAGAAGGAGAATACGAGGAGAAAGTTGATCTCCTGTTGAGTAAACGTTTTATTAAACAGCAAGAGGTTCTCGATTTTGGTAGCGCTGCGTTTATTCCTAAAAGTGAGTTGATAGGTGCTGGGCTATGGCAGCTATATAAAGGCCTGGACTCGCCCTATAAATCAGTACTGAAAATCTTGCTGGCGGAAGTTTATGCCCAAGAGCTTCCGGAAGCTGAAACTTTGAGTCAGGTTTATAAGCGCGCTGTTTATGATGATGAATTAGGTATTGAAGATCTGGATCCATATCTTCTTGTCTATCAGCGTCTCGAAGCTTATTTAAATAAAAGAAAAGAACATAAACGGCTCGATATTGTTCAGAAGAGCTTTTACATTAAAGTTGCGAAAAAACTCTCTCGATCCCCATCGGGAAGGGGGCCTTCATGGCAGAGAAAACTATTGGAAAAAATTGTCCGAACCTGGGGTTGGTCAGAGAGTAAGTTCAGGTACCTGGACTCTCGCGCCAAATGGAAAGTTGATGAGGTTCTGGTCGAGCGCCAAGTCTTAGTGGCAGAGTTGAGTTACTGTTATCGGTTTTTGTCACAGTATGCTCGCACTCATGGTATTCGCTCCAGTATTACCGCTGAAGACCTTAACCTCCTGGGCAGAAAGCTATACGCAAATTTTCAGAAGAAAGCAGGTAAGGTTGAGCGGGTTAATCCGGGTATTGTCGGGGACTTATGGGAAGAGAACCTGGCTATTCACCATACCAGCTCTCAGTTGATGCCAAGTGAGCAAAGCGGCT
>NZ_LWFE01001371.1:0-440 GCF_001635675.1 Oleiphilus sp. HI0061
GTAAACGTTTTATTAAACAGCAAGAGGTTCTCGATTTTGGTAGCGCTGCGTTTATTCCTAAAAGTGAGTTGATAGGTGCTGGGCTATGGCAGCTATATAAAGGCCTGGACTCGCCCTATAAATCAGTACTGAAAATCTTGCTGGCGGAAGTTTATGCCCAAGAGCTTCCGGAAGCTGAAACTTTGAGTCAGGTTTATAAGCGCGCTGTTTATGATGATGAATTAGGTATTGAAGATCTGGATCCATATCTTCTTGTCTATCAGCGTCTCGAAGCTTATTTAAATAAAAGAAAAGAACATAAACGGCTCGATATTGTTCAGAAGAGCTTTTACATTAAAGTTGCGAAAAAACTCTCTCGATCCCCATCGGGAAGGGGGCCTTCATGGCAGAGAAAACTATTGGAAAAAATTGTCCGAACCTGGGGTTGGTCAGAGAGTAAG
>NZ_LWFE01001372.1:0-295 GCF_001635675.1 Oleiphilus sp. HI0061
CCAGAGCAATTATGTACAGTATCGGATGTACCGCACTATGGCGGTGTTGTCATATCGGATTCGGAGTTGACGCTAGATTACAAACTACCTAATACGAGCAATCAGGACTTTGATCTTATTCTCGATACTGACGAGTATGGCTACTTTATGTATCCAGCTGCGTTAGGCGAAGCAACATTGACGGGCGGTGCATGGGATGGCGCAACGTGGACACCCTATAACCCAACCATTGACGAAATGACAATTCAATCCGGTCCTGTTGTTATGACTCGTGATAATACGGACTGGTTCGTCT
>NZ_LWFE01001373.1:0-238 GCF_001635675.1 Oleiphilus sp. HI0061
TTATGAAGTGTTGTGTGTCCTTTTTCAAGTTCTTTCATGATATTATTAGTTAAACTATCTCTCAGCAAAATCTTATCTGTAATAATTCGACGGTCGTTCATAGCTTTATTGGCTTGCCACATATTAAATACGGCAACTCCAACTCCACTATTTAGAAACATCATGAGGTGCGGAAAAAAATTATGCAACAGTTCCATATTTTTCCNCNCCTACTTTACGGTAAGCAACATAACGTCGA
>NZ_LWFE01001374.1:0-456 GCF_001635675.1 Oleiphilus sp. HI0061
CGGAAAAACACCCGTGGGCTGGACTCGCTCTGCTACGCGTCGCTCGCCGCAAAGCACGGCGTTATAGGCTCAAAGTATGAAAGTCGTGGCTACAATATTTCTTAGCTTTGTATTAGCAATTAGTATCTATGCTATTGGTAATGGGCTTAACGATAAAATTAGAGGGTATTTTTCTCAGGCTACATTTGAGCAAGTCTTTACGAAAGAGCAGATTTACAATAAAACGCGAGAGCAGCTAAATAAGTTAGCATTAAACCCTGAATATCTGCCAAAGCTTAAAGAGGCATCTAAAAAAAATACCAAGCAAGCAAATAGATATATTTATAGTATTTGGGCGTTGCAATTAGTGTTGCTCGCATTGCTTTCGCTTGGTTGTGGAACGGTTGTAAAGAAAGTGCTACAAACAAATGAAAAGCTATAACAAGTTGCTCAAACGGACTCCGCAAAATGTGTCGC
>NZ_LWFE01001375.1:0-540 GCF_001635675.1 Oleiphilus sp. HI0061
AATACACCGATACCACCATCAAGAACTTTCAAAGAACGATATACTTCTACTGTGAAGTCAACGTGTCCAGGAGTATCTATGATGTTCATGCGGTGATCATCCCAGAAGGTTGTGATCGCTGCAGACTGGATAGTAATACCACGCTCAGCTTCCTGCTCCATAAAGTCAGTTGTAGATTCACCATCGTGAACCTCACCAGTCTTATGGATCTTACCAGTTAGCTTTAGAATACGTTCTGTAGTGGTTGTTTTACCAGCATCAACGTGAGCGAAGATGCCTATATTTCTGTATTTGGATAGATCTGTCATTATTCTACTCAATAAGTTCAGGGCGGAAAAAAATTTGCGGTAGTATACAGGATTTTTTTCGAAAGTTTGAAAAAAAACGTAACATTTTATGCCTGGGCAAAAAATAGTCGTATTTAATTTATTTAGGCAGCTATTTTTTCTGCCATGGGCTGTTACATAAGTCGATATAAAGCGCTTCAACTTTGCTACGAGCCCAAGGGGTTTTTCTTAGGAATTTTAAGCTGGACTTAAT
>NZ_LWFE01001376.1:0-586 GCF_001635675.1 Oleiphilus sp. HI0061
CAGGGTTCGGTGCGTGAAGACATTGCCAAGTCCTACTGCGAGATCGAACAAGCGCGCTTGCTTACCTTAAAAGCGGCTGCAAAAATGGACTCACACGGCAACAAAGGGGCAAAAGACCTGATCGCCATGATCAAGATCGTTGCGCCACAAATGGCCTGTACGGTAATTGATCGAGCGATTCAGATACATGGCGCAGCAGGTTTAAGCCAAGACTTCTTCTTATCTGATGCATATCAAATGGCACGTATTATTCGTCTAGCGGATGGGCCAGATCAGGTTCATATGATGCAGCTTGGTCGTGGTGTCTCAGCAGGGTATTCTGCAATGCAAATGATGAAGATGCGTAAGGCTTAGGAGAAGGTATGTCGGATATAAAAACAAATGTTGATGAGCTCGATGTTGTTAAGCTAGCTGCTTACCTTGCAGACAATATCGAAGGCTTTTCTGGGCCGATTAAAGCAACAAAATTTGAGGGGGGGCAGTCAAACCCGACTTTCAAGCTGTCTTCTCCTTCGGGGGACTTTGTTCTAAGAAGGCAGCCTCCAGGCAAACTGCTCAAATCTGCTCATGCAGTCGACAGAGAGTT
>NZ_LWFE01001377.1:0-854 GCF_001635675.1 Oleiphilus sp. HI0061
CGCAACTAAATCAGGACACTTTTCTTAAAGAGTTTTCGTACTCGATTGGCGACATATCTTCGTTAGAAGTATGGAGCCGCTCTAAGTTGTAATAACGCATGTAGTCAGCCACATCATTTCTCATATGCTCTCTCGTTGGCTGGGGCACTTTCAAAACCCAGTCATGCTTTAAGCTTCCAAAGAACCGCTCCACAACAGAGTTATCCCAGCAAGCACCTACATCCCCCATGCTAGCTCTGATGCCATAATTACTCAGCAGTGTGCGATAACGCTTGCTGGTATACTGCGAACCTCTGTCACTATGAAACACCAAGCCTTTAGGAGGCTGGCGCAGATTATATGCCCTGATCATAGCTCGACTAACCAAGTCAGTAGTCATACGCTTATCAATCTGCCAGCCAACGATTCGGCGTGAAAATAAATCCATGACGATCGCGAGATACATCCAGCCTTCGCCTGTTTTCAGATAAGTCACATCGCCAGCCAAGATTTGATTTGGCCCAACCGGATTAAAGTTCTGGTTCAGCAAGTTATCTGCAACAGCATCACTGTGTTTACGCTTAGTTGTTGCCTTGTATGCAATGCGTTGCGTAACGACCAATCCAAGCTTAGCCATTAATTTTTGAGCGCTGTATTCAGTAATATCAAAGCCCTCTCTGCACAATCGTTTCCGCAGTTCTCTATAACCCAAACTACTTCGGCTTTTCTCGAAGATAGTTTTAGCTCTGCTATACAAATGTAACTGCTTTGGCGTAATAGATTTAGTTGGCCGTTTGAGCCAAGCATAATAAGCTGAGCGGCTAACACCCATTGCTTTGCAAAGTTTGATAACAGGATATGCTGAGGAAAGTTGT
>NZ_LWFE01001378.1:0-8493 GCF_001635675.1 Oleiphilus sp. HI0061
GCGCATAATGCGAAAACCTTTTTTCAGGTTCTTAATGTTTTTTGAACTTGTTTCGGCCTGGTAGTCCTGAATGAGGGAGATGATTTTTAGCAATTTGGGGTTAACCCCGAGATTGTTATTAATTATCGCCAGATAAGGTTCAACTGCATCGTTGTTAATGTCTTTAATTGAATTGATAGAAAAACTTACGCCCGCCAAAATAATCAGCGCGAGAAGAACGAAGATGGCAACTAAAGTTTTCGGGGTTGCTATTCGACTTGATAGAGTTTTGTGTTGTTTGCTCATTCAACTTCGATAGATTTTATTTGCCAGACGGACATGTTGTAATAGAGGTCTCTTCTCAACTCTTTATATTTATCAAAGGGGAAGACAATAAAAAACGGTCCTCTGTCATCGATGGTCATCATTTTTCCATTTTCATGGGTTGCTAGTAGTACGTCATACTTTTCTATTTCGCTGCGTTTTAACTCGGCTGTGTAATCATCAAGCGCAGTAACAAAAACACTGTCCCCTCTAGCGCCAAGTTGATTAAGTAGGTCTCCTAGAACTGGACCTTTGTAGTTTGTTGGTTTGGAAAGTACATGATTGGCGGTGACAATGCTTGACGTTTGTAGTGCCTCAATCATCCCTCGGTCAAAGTGAGCTTCGCCATCAAGTGTTGCTAAGCTTTAAGTCACCAATGACTTCGAGAATAACCTCACCTGAAGGTGGGGGAAGTAGGCTTTCGGCATGAAGAAAACAAGGTAGCAATAAGAGTGTGCATAGTAGATTTTTCATAGGATCTGTCTTCCGCTCTTTGTTTAAAGGCAAGGCGATTCTTACTTGTATAAGCATAGCAAAGATCGAAGCTAATGCTTTGCCTATTGACTCTCTCTGTAAATATGGCGAATACATGATTTGTCGCTTATCCTTTAGTGAACACATTTCATTTAGAGTCGTCAGCATTGAACGCGAAGTATTCCCTACATAAACAGGATTCCTCGGAAGAGGCTATGAACCAGGAGGGTAAAGTTAGTCAACCCACCTCGCCTGTGGGGAAGTTTGACCGTTTTGTTGATGCCTGCATTCCTGAAGCTGTGCGCGCCGATTCATCGCAAGCTCTCCAAGCCAGAACACTCATTATTTTCGTGTTAATACTGAGCTTCTTTTCAATTGTTGGTATGACATTCACTTTAATGGTAGAACAGAGCTTGCCTTGGGAGCGAGTTCTAACCATGTTCCTGATCGCACTGCAGCCCGTTTCTTTGTTGATTATGTGGAAAAAGCAACACTTACGAGGGGCGGCCTTATTCTTTCTCGCTCTTAGCTTAATTCTGGTCTGCTATGTAGATTTTATGAATAGGTCTTTAGAGGGACCTGCAAGCGTCTTATGGGTTTTACCTTATGCAATGGCGGCTATGTTAGTTGGTGCGAGAAGTGCTTTTTACATCGCCTTGGCGTCGGTTGTTCTGATTAGCTTGAATGCCACATTACTTAAACTTGACTTACTTCCTGCTTCTTTGAGTTCTCCAGAAAACTGGATTTGGCTCAAATTGATTTTTACCTTAATCGTTCTGTGTACGGTTGCATTCTGTATCTATGGCTTGATTAGCCTTGAAAAGCGTAAACAAGAAGAATTAAGTCAAGAGATTCGACTAAATAAGAAGATGATGGAGTCTCTAGAAGTTGCTACAAATGAAGCCCAGGCGGCAGCTAGAAGTAAGGAGTTGTTTTTGGCTACGATGAGTCATGAGCTTCGAACACCGCTTAATGGTGTGTTGGGGAATGCTCAGCTTCTAGCAAAAGAGATTAAGGATATTAGCGCTAAAGCTCGTGTCGAGAATATAACTTCTTCTGGTGAACTTTTACTTTCAATTATTAATGATGTATTGGATTTCAGTAAATTTGAGTCGCAGGGCGTTTCTCTGAACCTAGAGGTTTTTGATCTTTCACAGTGCCTGCGTCAACTCTATCGTTTGATAAAACCGCGTGTGCAAGAGGGGGTTCAGTTTTCTATCTCGGGTGCTGATGAACCTATTTTTATCAATACCGACCCTAACCGCCTGTCACAAGTTATTCTTAACCTCCTATCTAATGCGGCAAAGTTCACGGAGCAAGGCCATATTGGGCTAAGTATGAGTATGCTAGGTGATGGGCAGTTGAAAATTCAGGTGAGTGATACTGGAAATGGTATTTCGGAAGAGAACCAAAAACGTTTATTTCAGGATTTTGTTCAGGTGGGTGATGATACGCAAAAGCATATGGAGGGGACGGGTCTAGGTCTGGCTATCACTCGTCGTATTGTTGAACGAATGGAAGGAGATATACAGGTATATAGCTCGCTTGGTAAGGGTACGACAATGGCTGTTTATCTGCCGGTTGAGCTTGTTGAAGAACCACAAACAGACCAAGACCCGGATATCGCAAGCAATTCACTGAACGATGTTGATTATTCTGCTGTACGGGTGCTGATAGTTGATGATGTTGAAATGAACTGTGTGATGCTCGAGGCATTACTAAATTCACTAGGTATCTCTAACTGCGAAGTAGAAAGGGACGGTCTTGATGCGGTGAATAGAATAAAACAGGACGATAATTTTGATATTCTCCTGATGGACGTACGTATGCCTATAATGAACGGTCTTGACGCGACTCGCCAAATACGTGAACTTGGATACGACAAACCGGTGATTGCGTTGACGGCAAATGCTTTTGAGGAAGATCAGGAAGGCTGTCTGGAGGCAGGTATGGAGCACTTTCTTGCAAAACCCTTACGCCTGGAAGATTTACAAAGTGTACTTAACAAAGCGCTGGCCAGTACTAATCCCTCCTTAAATTGATATAAATCCACATACGCTTAGTGTCTATATGATAAAGTTCTGGCATGTTTAGATAAGTCAGGGATTTTTTATGGGGCAGAGCGTTCCACACAATATTACCTTTTACGACCAGCGTGACCATCTGTTTAACGAGCTGCATACGCGCCCCTTTCCGGTTATTTCCTCTCCTGCCAGGGTTTCTCAATTATCGGTACTGCATCAAGTAGAGCAGACTGGCGTCGACTTTCGTTTAGGGGAATATCAGCATATATGTAACTTGTGTGCCCGCTATAGTGTTAATCCACCGACTGAAGAAGCTTCTTGCTACTATCAAGACTTCGGTGGTTTTGAGTTTCGCTGGGAACGTCATACCGAGTTTTCAACTTATACCTTTATTCATCAGTTAGAAAGTCAACCTTTTGAAAAGACAGGGCTTTCATTACTGCCTTCTGAGTGGTTGGAAGCGATTCCTGGTAAGGTGATTAGTGGTTTGCATGTCGAGGTAGAAGAAGAGCAATCTCATAATTATGAAAGCTCACAATCCGCCGTAGATGCCATGCGTAATAATTTTGAGGGGCATCGCTTACTAAGTTGCTTCGTTCGCGATAAACAGGCACAGGTTTGGACAGCGTACCGGATTCATAGTGACTCCATGGGGCGCTTTCTGATCGTTAATAAGGGCTTGAATCCTTGTCAGACCGGCCGCTTGGTGCGTCGAATATTGGAGTTGGAAACCTATCGAATGATGGCTTTGTTGTCGTTTCCGATTGCTAAGCAGACAGGGCCGAATATTCATCTAATGAACTTGAATCTGGCTGAGATCATTCAGAATATCACTGAGATTAAAAACCTTGATGACGAACGTCGTTTGATGGGAGCGTTGACCCACTTATCTGCGCAGATTGAACAGACAATATCGGAAACAAATTATCGCTTCTCAGCGACTGAAGCATACTACCATTTAGCGATGAGCAGGCTCGAAGAGTTAAAGGAAAGCGAGGTTTGCGGCTTACAGACACTGAGTGAGTTTCTAAGTCGTCGTTTAACGCCAGCTTACTTAACATGTGAAACCATAGAGAAAGATTTGGATGACTTGTCGCGCAGAATTGATAGAGCCAGTGAATTACTGCGAACGCGCATGAACCTCACAATAGAATCGCAGAACCAGAATTTACTGCAGTCCATGAACCGCCGTGGCAAGCTGCAGCTGCGTATGCAACAGGCTGTTGAAGGCTTATCTGTAGCAGCGATCAGTTATTATCTGGTTGGCTTGGTGAAGTACGTCGCAGAGTCTGCAAAATCAGGCGGCTTAATCGAAAGCAGCACGCTGGTTACCGGTATTTCAGTACCTTTTGCTATTGGTTTTGTGATGTTTGGTTTGGGACGAATGAAACGCAAGCTACATAAGGAAAATGAGAAACTGAAGGGAAATAATTAAATGGCTCTTAACCGAGTAGACCGTAGGCAGAGCCTTCCACGGCTCGCTGGCGGGTTAGCACGGAGAGTCCATATAAGGGGTGGAACCCTCTGCTTACGTTCGTTAAAAACTAAAAATTTCCAGCGATATTCTTCATGCGTTCAAGCATAGAGCGCAAGCCATTGCCTCGGGTTGGGCTGATATGACGCATCAGATCCATGTCATTGAATATTGCTTCAACATCTTTAGCGACGATTTCGGCAGGTGAGCGTGCATTAAGTGTCGCCAGTACAACAGAGGCAAGGCCTTTGACGATAATGGCGTCGCTCTCAATTAAAAAGAAAAGCTTGTTGCTGGCTTCGTCAAAGTAGTGAACAAGCCAGACTTGGCTTTGGCAGCCATGGACCAGGTTTAGTTCAGTCTTCTCTGCTTCAGGAAATGCCGGGAGTGATTTACCTAGGTCGATGATATATGCGTAACGTTCTTCCCAGTCATCCAGAAATTCGAAAGCCTCAAGGATATCGGCATCCGTAGTTTCGGTACCAAAAGGGTTGTTTTTAAACATGTCTGGATTAGCAGCTTGACTCATTAATACGACCTAAAGTGATAAACGATGATTCCGAGGGCGGGATTATATCATACAGATCGAGGCTTTCTTAAGGGGTGATTTTACCCTGTTAACATGCTGTATGTAGGTCGGGCTTTAGCCCGACAATGCAGGAACTTGGTATTAGTTGTGAGTTAGAGTATGCCTCGGAGATTGTCGGGTTGAACCGCGGCCTACAACATACCCAACTCTAATTTCGCTTCATCGGTGAGCATGTCGTTACTCCAGGGAGGGTCGAATACTAGCTCTACGCTGACTTTGTCTACGTTCGGTACTTGGCCAACTTTACGCTCGACATCGGCAATCATGGATGGCCCCATACCGCAGCCAGGGGCAGTGAGGGTCATGTTGATTTTGACTTCATTTTCTACAACTTTGCAGTCATAGATAAGACCGAGCTCGACCATATTAACCGGAATTTCAGGGTCATAGCATTCACGTAAGGCTTCCCATACCTGGTCTTTACTAACGCTGCCATCGGAGGGGGTTTCAAAACTGGATACAGCCACTTCTTTGCCTAGCGCATCAGCATCTTTGCCTTCAATGCGTGCAAGGTTACCATTGACTGCAACCGTATAAGTGCCTCCAAGCGATTGGGTAATGGTGACAAAAGAGCCCTTGGGAACCATGATCTCAGTACCGGCGGGTACTAGCCGGGCTTCACATTCACGGTTGGTGACAACTACTTCTCTTTCCATATCTTAAGACTCTTCAGTAACTGAAAAACTTTCACCGCAGCCACATTCGCCTGTGACATTAGGGTTCTTAAATTGAAACATTGAATTCAGGCCGACCGTGATAAAGTCGATTTGGGTGCCGTTCAGCATGGGTAAGTCTTTGTTAGGCACAAATAGCTGCAGAGAGTCGGTAATATTAAAGACTCGGTCATCCGTTTCAGGTGCTTCGCAAAGATCGGTTTCATACATAAAACCGGAGCAACCACTGGTTTCAAGATATAGGCGCAAACCTTTCTTATCAGGTGCTTTTTCAAGCTGCTTGGATATATGTGAAATTGCTGATTCACTCAGAGTGATTTCAACTTTCGGATCAAATGTTGCCAGAGACATAATGGTACCTATTAATGCTGTATCAAGCGAACATGCGCTGAATTTTTTCTAGCGCAACAAATAGCTGCTCGACTTCTTGTTCGGTATTATAAAAAGCAAAGGATGCGCGAGCCGTACCGGGGATTGAAAGATGATCCATTAGCGGCATTGCGCAGTGGTGTCCGGTGCGGATGCCTATGCCTTGCTGGTCGAGCAAGGTGCCGATATCGCTAGGGTGTAATCCTTCAATCAGGAAGGACATCACGGGTACTTTGTTTTTTGCTGTGCCGATGATTCTTAGCCCGGGTATCGTTGCAGCTAATTCATGGGCACGTGCCAGTAATTTTTGTTCGTGAGTTTCGATCGCTTCTCTATCTAAAGAGTCCATGTAGTCAATGGCTGCAGCTAAACCAATGGCTTCGGATATCGCTGGTGTACCGGCTTCAAATTTATAGGGTAGCTGGTTGAAGGTAGTCCTCTCAAAGCTAACGCGCTCTATCATTTCGCCACCACCTTGATAAGGAGGAAGCGCTTCTAAGCGAGCTTCTTTGCCGTAAAGCACGCCGATACCGGTTGGGCCAAATAATTTGTGTGAGGATAAAGCATAAAAATCACAGTCTAAAGCCTGAACGTCGACCTTGAAATGAGGCACTGCCTGGGCACCGTCGATAACGGTGATGATATTGGCAGCCTTTGCTTTTTCAATGATTTCTTTAACAGGGTTAATCGTGCCCAGGACATTGGATACGTGGGTGACAGCGATGACTTTGGTTTTCTCGTTAATCAACTCATCAACTTGGGAAAGTGATAGCTCACCGTTCTCGTCAAAATCGAGTACTTTAATTTGCGCACCGCATTTCTCCGCCGCTAATTGCCAGGGAACGATATTGGCGTGATGCTCCATGCGGCTAACGATGATCTCGTCACCAGGCTCTAGCTGACTTGCCAAACCGTTAGCAATCAGGTTAATGGCTTCAGTTGTTCCTTTGGTCCAAATGATTTCTTTGGTTGAGTTTGCATTGAGAAATTGACGAACTGTTTCGCGTGCACCTTCGAAACCAGCCGTTGCACGGTCACCCAAGGTGTGCGCGCCTCGGTGTACGTTGGCATTATCATGATGATAGTAGTTCGCCATGCTTTCGAGCACCGCTTCGGGCTTTTGTGCACTGGCGGCACTATCAAGGTAGATCAAAGGCTTGCCATTGACCTCTTGGTTTAGAATAGGGAATTGTTCTCTAATACTTTCAATATTCATTTATCACTCAATACCTTGATAGCTCTTTATGACGCAGGTGCACTAACGACGCGATCATTTAATCTAAAGGGTAACTTAACAGCTCTGCCAGTTGCTGCTCCCAGAAGTCTGCAATAGCTTCAATTGGGGCTGCCCGAACCACTTCCAATACAAAACCGAGGGTTAGCATCAGGCGAGCCTGTTCATGCGTTACGCCACGCGTTTTAAGGTAGTACAGTTCAGTTTCGTCTAACTGACCAATGGTTGTACCGTGAGCACATTTCACGTCATCGGCATAAATTTCCAGCTCGGGCTTGGAATCGATTTCAGCAGACGATGAAAGAAGAAGGTTCTTGTTATTCATTGAACCTAAGGTCTTCTGTGCGTCCGGGTGAATGTGAATTCGGCCATTAAAGACGATATGGGACTTATTGTCGGCAATACAACGGTAAGTCTCATTACTGGTGCAGTTTGGTGCAATATGTTCGATACAGGTATGGTTATCGTAATGCTGCTGACCGGTGGTGACAGTAACACCGTTAAGATCACACTCAGCACCTGCTTCTAACATCTGCACGTGCAAGTCGTGACGACCCACTTGGCTGCCCAAACCTAAAGAGTAGCTCTTGAAGTTAGCGTTACGATAGAGCGCGACACCGGTAAAACCGATTTGCTTGGCTGGCGTAGATTCAAGGTTCATACGCAAGTACTTCACATGAGCATTATCAGCAATACGCAGGTCACATACACTGTTAACAAGCCCTTGAGCACCTTCTTCGGCGTCAATGACGAGTTCTTCAATAAAGGTTGCTTCGGCATTTGCTTCAACGTTAATGAAAACGCGTGGCTGGCTCAGGCCGCTAGCATTGCTATGAAAAACCAACTTGAGTGGTTTGCCCAGTTGAGTATTCTTCGCAACGTTGATGAACAAGCCATCTTGCATCAAACCCGCATTCAGTTTTGCAAACAGCAAATGCTCTGCAGAATTACTTATGCTATTGGCGACAAGCTCGCACTCTTTCTCATCAAGAGAAGACAAACTTTTGATGGTGATACCCGCTTGTGACAAGGCATCAGCGTCATAGCTTGGCGCATTATTATTGGCGATCAGTATCGTGTTGCAATCAAGCTCGTAGCTCACTTGGTAGGGGGTAGCGATGGCCGTTGCTGGTGAAAAGCTTTCAGGAAGCTTCAAGTGCTTCGCTGAGTATTTCCAGGCTTCGGTTTTTCGGGTAGGCACAGCCGTTTGTGACAGGGCTGCCATACTTTCTTCGCTATATTTTTTCAGTGACTCGGGTAAGTCAGAAGACTTATTTAGACCGAAATCAATATCACTTAATAAGGTCATTACCGTGTCCCTAAGCTTTGTCTTCTTCGATGCCTAACCAGCC
>NZ_LWFE01001379.1:0-651 GCF_001635675.1 Oleiphilus sp. HI0061
ATTCGATATTCGACTTGAATGGTGTAATTGAGGAGGACCTTCAAGCGAATGCCGCTACCACTTTCCGAAACTATACGCAAAGTGGCGCTGAGTTATCGGGTGGCTCATTAGCAACACCTGTAGACAAACAGTACCAAGATGCGAAAGCAACGGATGCGAATATTTCTACGATTGTCATGGATGGCGGCGGTAATGATATCTTGATACCGGCAACTTTATTCGACCCTTATGGTTGCCGTACTAAGTGGTATCGCTGGAACATTTCTAGCAGCTGCCGTGGCTTAGTTGAAGATCAGTATGTTAACGCGGTTAACTTGCTAAACCAAATGGATGCAGATGGCGTCGATAATGTTGTATGGCTCGGCTATTACGAGCTACCTAGAGGTAATGCGAATCTAACTCAAGCATTGAATTATGGAGATGACTTGCTGGGTTATGCTTGTGACGTGTCGAGTAATGCGAATTGTCATTTTGTAGATCCGCGTGGAACGGTACCTGCTTCTCAGGTGGAAAGTGATGATATTCATCCGACCGTGGAAGGATCTCATAACCTTTCAGCACAGATCTGGCCAGTACTTCAGCCTTTGCTATAAAAACAGAGTAGTAAGTTTTGGAGCGGCAGGGATCGCCGCTTTCTCGAAATGTCTAAAG
>NZ_LWFE01001380.1:0-1408 GCF_001635675.1 Oleiphilus sp. HI0061
ACCGACGAAGCCTCTACAAATTCAAATGTGCCTGAGAAACTTAAACAGCAGAGCGGAACAGTGGGAAAACGTGCCACCTACCCTAAAACTTTAAACGGAGGAATACATGATAAGAAACGAGCATTCCCTGCCGAATATTGAGCCCTAAACCTTAAGAGCCAAAAAACATTTAACGCCTTTAGCTGCGGCGAGCGTCAGCGAGTCCAGCCCCGGGGCTTTTTCCGGGGCGAGGCAGGCTAAACTGGTTATATGATTTATTGCTTTGCACTTTGTTAAACCGCTTTAGTATCTTTAGATCTCTTAAGGGTAAGAAGCTGAAGCAACAAGTCACGTTTATTCTTAATTTTGCCACCGGCTAATTAAGCAGGATAACAACCAAATTTTTACCGAAACAATCAGCAGAACACCAATTAAAGCGACCCGTTTTCTCTGGGCCAAAAGCTATGTTTAGCAGTATAAACCTTGACGCTAAACTAAACTTTGAACCGAATACACTCTTTGTACAAAGTACCGCTAACCGCTTAAATTAATTGACCTTTTACTGCATATAACGCTTGCAGCTGCGGCCGAACGAAGTGAGGTCCAGCCCCAGTGATTTTCTGGGGCGAGGCAGGCTGCACTGGTTATATGATTTATTGCTTTGCACTTTGATACACCGCCTTAGTTTTTTAGAGTACTTAAGGATAAGAAGCAGAAGCAACAAACCATGTTAATTTTTACGTTTTGCCACCTGCTGATTAAGCAGGATAACTAGCTAATTTTTACCGAAACAATCAACAGAACACCAATTAAAGCGACCCGTTTTCTCTGAGCCAAAAGCTATGTTTAGCAGTATAAACCTTGACGCTAAACTAAGCTTTGAACCGAATACACTCTTTGCTCAAAATACCGCTAACCGCTTAAATTAATTGACCTTTTACTGCATATAACGCCGCGTTAACAGGCGTAGTAACAATGGCGGCTTTTTTGCCGCGTAGCGCGAAAAAGGTGACATTGTTACGGAGTCCTTGTTGAACGCTTGGTTATGTTTATTTATTGTGCTAGTGTGTATTTAGTTAATTTTTTATACACATAGGTGTTTTATGAGAACCAACATTGTAATTGATGACGAGCTAATGGCAAATGCTTTAAAGGTAAGCGGCTTACATACAAAGAAAGATGCTGTTGAAGAAGGCTTAAAGTTGCTTATTAAGCTAAATGAACAACAAGCTGTATGTAGTTTAAGGGGGAAAATACACTGGGAAGGCGATTTAAACGAAATGCGAGGCGATAAGTGATTATTGCTGACACAAGTGTTTGGATTGATTATTTTAACGGCGTAGTAAGTCCCTATACCGATGAGTTAGACAGGCAATTAATGAAGGGGAATGTTGCTTTAGGCGATTTAATTTTGCTTGAGATATTGCAG
>NZ_LWFE01001381.1:0-1050 GCF_001635675.1 Oleiphilus sp. HI0061
GACTCGCTTCCATGGTTCCACTATCCATATAGCTCTCAAGCTTGATCATATTGACACCGTTGGTGGCAAAACCACCGAGAGCCTTATACAAAGCCGCCGGTATATTTCTGACCGAAAACAACAAGCTCGAAATATAATGCTGCTTCGGATCATAGTCGGCATCAATAGCTTGCTTAGCCAAAACAATAAAGCGCGTCGTGTTGCCGCCCACATCCTGAAAGCTCTCTGCGATCACATCTAGCCCATACAGCTCTGCCGCCAAAGTAGAAGCTATCGCGCCATGGCTACCGTAAACCGATTGCGCATCTTTCTTAGACGCCAAGTCCTTAGCAGACAAAGCCGTATCCATCGCCACTAAAGGGGTGATCTTTAAAGCTTCCAAACGATGAAAGCACTGCGCCAAAGCTTGAGGATGAGAAGACACTGTCTTAATCGCCTCAAGTTGAGTTCCGGGTAGGGCAAGCAAGCAATGATTCACCGGCTCAAAGTGCTCGGCAATAATGCTCAAATGCGTATTGGGTAATAAACGATAAATCTCCTCAACACGCCCGGCGGTCGAATTCTCAAGCGGGATCATCGCATAGTCAGCCTGGCCTTGTTCCACCAGCTGAATAGCGCTTTGAAAGTTCTCGCAAGCGAGGGCACGATGATCAGGAAAGACCTTCTTACAGGCCAAGTGCGAATAAGCACCCTCAATTCCCTGATAAGCAACAGTAATCTGTGTAGGAGTGTTCATGGTAATAACTGCTTGTATAAATTCGAATGCTGGGATTATAAAGAATAATCAGAGCTAGTGTATCTTTTTCAACGGAGTCAGACTCGATTGAAAACCAATCGAGTCTGACTCCGTTGAAAAGAAGCTGCTGAAAAGTTAGTGTAGATTTAGTGTTCAACGCCAGAAGACAGGGAGGTCAATATGGCGAGATTACCCCGGTTTGTGATTCCAGGCCATCCGCAGCGCGTGATTATTAGAGGTAATAACCGTGAAGCGATTTTTCATCAAAATGACGATTATTTGTTCTATCTAGATAAACTGAATGACGCGTGTCG
>NZ_LWFE01001382.1:0-270 GCF_001635675.1 Oleiphilus sp. HI0061
GATCAAACGCGCCAGCAAGAGTGTATTTAAGCTACTCAAAACAAATATGAATATTCGTGTCGGTGATGAAGTTGCGACAAAAAAAGGTAATGTTTTAATTGAGTTTGCAGACAGCTCAACCATTCGCTTGGAAGAAAATTCCAACCTGGTCTTCAATAAACTGTCCCACTTTGGCAAGACTGGCATGGTTGATACGCGACTAAGGCTCAAGAGAGGCTCACTGTCCACTGAGGTTACACCCTTGGTTAAAGGATCTCGCTACGAGATTAC
>NZ_LWFE01001383.1:0-547 GCF_001635675.1 Oleiphilus sp. HI0061
CCATTTGTATTCAAGTCATATGTATCAAATGGCTGGGTTTTCTATGATTCCATTTATGAGTTCGGACGATGTTGGAGACGATATTGCCTCTATAGTGGATAATGTTTCTCAGGATTATTTGGAGTTAAATTAAGATGATCAAGCTACTTTCAATAACAATACTCGCTAGCTTGCTTAGTTCGTGTGCCTCTAGCTATTTCAACGTCTCAAAGAATACCCCTAAAAGCGAGTCAGCAATCTTGTATACATACAGTGAAGGACAAAGGGCTGGAACAATTTATACAGTGTTACTTAAGTCAATTAATGGCGAAAAACTTTCTGGAAAGTCTAAACGATGGTTATATGTCAAACCCGGAGAGTATGAAATTGAGGTAACCAGTCACAAGTACAATGAAGGTGCATATATCGCAGGAGCTATTGCAGGAGGTGTTGCTGGCGGAGCCATGGGGGCAAGCGTTGATACTGGTGCCATTGTAGCAAGCTCTGAAGCATACGCAGAAATGGAGCGAACTAGAGTAGAAGATAATAATATCATCGCGCGGCTGGA
>NZ_LWFE01001384.1:0-1154 GCF_001635675.1 Oleiphilus sp. HI0061
TGAGTGAAGAAGACGGTATTCGCGCAGGCGAGCTTGAATCTGAATTCGCTGAAATGGACGGCTACAGTGCAGAATCTAGAGCGGGTGAATTACTGATTGGCGTTGGTATTCCGGTTGAGCAGCATTATGGCCCAATGAGCGAAGTTGCACCGGGTTGGAAACTTCGTGTCTTACTCGCGCAAGCACTTTTCTCTGAACCCGATATCATGCTGCTCGATGAGCCGACCAACAACCTGGATATTAATACCATTCGTTGGCTAGAAGGTGTTCTCAACGAGCGTAACTGTACGATGATCATCATCTCGCACGATAGACACTTCTTAAATAGTGTTTGTACGCATATGGCTGATCTCGACTACGGTGAATTACGTCTGTATCCGGGCAACTATGACGAATACATGCTTGCATCGACTCAGGCACGTGAACGCCAGATGTCTGATAATGCGAAGAAGAAAGCACAGATCTCAGAATTAAAGGCCTTTGTCGCTCGTTTCTCAGCCAATGCATCTAAATCTAAGCAAGCCACCTCGCGTGCAAAACAGATTGATAAAATTCAGCTTGATGATATCAAACCCTCGAGCCGCCAAAACCCTTTCATCGTCTTTAACCAAGAAAAGAAGCTTCACCGAATGGCGCTTGAAGTTGAAAGCTTGACCAAGACCTATGAAGAAACGCTCTTCAAAGACCTTAACCTGATGGTTGAAGTGGGCGAGCGTATCGCGATTATTGGCCCTAACGGTATCGGAAAAACCACCATGCTTCAGTGCCTTACAAATAGCATCGAGCATGATGCTGGTACAATAAAGTGGTCTGAGAATGCCAATATTGGTTACTACGCTCAGGATCACGCTTCAGATTTCGAAGAAGACAAAGATCTATTCGAATGGATGGGTGAATGGGGGCAAGAAGGTGATGACGAACAAGTGATTCGTGGCACTCTTGGTCGCTTACTTTTCTCTCAGAACGATATCAACAAGTCAGTCAAAGTGATTTCGGGTGGAGAGCAGGGCAGGATGCTATTTGGCAAGATCATGCTTCAGAAGCCAAATATTCTTGTGATGGATGAGCCGACTAACCACTTGGACATGGAGTCTATTGAATCCTTGAATATGGCGCTAGAAAAGTTTGAAGGAACTCTACTGTTCGTTTCTCAC
>NZ_LWFE01001385.1:0-3218 GCF_001635675.1 Oleiphilus sp. HI0061
TGGTTGTTGGATTAAAAATCGCAACATTAGAAGCCTGAATTGGCGCTTCTTTCTCAACAATGCCACCTGGCGTACCCAGCATTGGGTTAGGCTTAGTGTGGCGCTTAATCATGTTGATTCCAGAAACGACCAAACGGCCATCCTTCATCACACGATTAACTTTACCACGCTTACCGTTGTCCTTGCCTGCTATGACAATCACTTCATCGTCACGTTTGATCTTTTTCATAACCGGCCTCTCGTCCTTAAAGCACTTCAGGTGCTAAAGAAATAATTTTCATGTACTTATCGCCGCGCAACTCACGAGTTACAGGACCAAAAATACGAGTTCCAATCGGTGCATCACTAGCGTTTAACAACACAGCAGCGTTACCATCGAATTTAATTAAAGAGCCATCTGGGCGACGTACACCACTACGCGTACGCACTACCACAGCACTCATGACATCGCCTTTTTTGACTTTGCCGCGAGGTATAGCTTCTTTTACAGTGACTTTAATTACATCACCAATTCGTGCATAACGACGATGTGAACCACCCAGCACTTTAATACACATTACTCGACGCGCACCGCTGTTATCGGCCACATCTAGCATACTTTCCGTCTGAATCATCGTTGTTCTCCAAACCTTACCAGGGGTTAAACGTTAGATGCTTTTTCATCGATGTTTAGTAACGTGAAAGACTTTGTCTTCGAAAGAGGACGCGTCTCTTGAATTGTTACTACATCGCCGATGTTGCATTCGTTATTCTCATCGTGAGCATGTACCTTGGTAGAACGCTTAACGTACTTACCGTAGATTGGGTGCTTTACACGACGCTCAATCATCACAGTGATTGACTTATCCATTTTGTTACTAACAACTTTACCATTTAAGGTACGAGCTGTGTTCTGTGCAGTATCAGTCATAATCATTCACCTGCCTTTTGCGTCAATACAGTTTTAATGCGTGCAATGTCGCGTCTATTCTGACGAAGTAAATGAGACTGATTCAACTGACCAGTAGACTTGCGTAGACGCAAGTTAAACTGCTCTTTAAGCAAACCAAGAAGATCCTGATTCAACTCGTCTACAGACTTACTTGTTAATTCACTTGCTTTCATTACATCACCGTCCTTTCAACAAAGGTTGTCGAAACAGGTAATTTTGCAGCTGCAAGAGCGAATGCTTCACGCGCCAGCTCTTCCGGCACACCTTCAATTTCGAATAAAACTCGACCTGGCTGAACCTGGGCAACCCAATATTCAACACTACCTTTACCTTTACCTTGACGAACTTCTAAAGGCTTTTGCGTAATCGGCTTGTCAGGAAAAATTCGGATCCAGATCTTACCACCACGCTTAACTTTTCGAGAGATCGTACGACGAGCCGCCTCAATCTGTCGTGCAGTAATACGCCCGCGATCGGTACACTTAAGACCATATTCGCCGAAGCTTATCTTTGCACCGCGCTGAGCCAGACCGCGGTTACGGCCTTTCTGCATTTTTCTAAATTTGGTACGTTTTGGTTGTAGCATTACTTGGCCCCTTACTTAGCAGCTTTCTTCTTGGTAGCTTTCTTCTCAGCACGTACCTGTTCGATACCACCCAGAATCTCGCCCTTGAAGATCCAAACTTTAACGCCAATAATGCCGTAAGTGGTATTTGCCTCATGCGTTGAGTAATCAACGTCTGCACGCAATGTATGTAGAGGCACACGACCTTCACGATACCATTCACTTCTAGCTATCTCAGCACCACCCAAACGACCACCAAGCTGTATCTTGATACCCTTCGCACCTTGACGCATTGCATTTTGAACTGCACGCTTCATTGCACGACGGAACATAACACGACGTTCCAATTGGCTAGCTACACCTGCAGCAACCAACTTAGCATCCAAGTCTGGCTTACGAATTTCCTCGATATTGATGTGAACCGGAATCCCCATCATTTCGCCAATCTCTTTGCGAAGCTTTTCAACATCTTCGCCTTTCTTACCGATTACGATACCAGGACGCGCAGTGTGAATTGTCACACGAGCGTTCTGAGCTGGTCGCTCGATAGTGATCTTGCTAACTGACGCTCTTTCAAGCTTTTTCATCAAATACTCACGTACCTGAATGTCGTTTAGCAAGTACTTAGCGTAATCACCTTTCTCTGCATACCAAACGGAGTTGTGGTCTTTCACAATACCCAGTCTGATACCAGTAGGATGTACTTTCTGACCCATCTTAGTATCTCCTAGTTATCGGCCACTTTGACCGTGATATGACAGGTGCGCTTGAATATTCTATCAGCACGACCTTTCGCACGTGGTCGGATTCGTTTCATAGTTGGGCCTTCATCAACAAATACTGTTGAAACTTTAAGCTCATCTACGTCCAAACCATCGTTATGCTCTGCATTTGCGATAGCCGACTCCAACACTTTCTTCATAAGGGCTGCAGCTTTCTTAGTGCTGAAAGTTAAAACTTCCAACGCCTCTTCTACACCCTTTCCTCGGATCTGATCTGCTACCAAACGTGCCTTCTGAGCAGATAGACGAGCACCTCTATGCTTTGCAGCTACTTCCATCTCAATATCCTCTCAGAATTATCGCTTCGCTTTCTTATCGGCATCATGACCCCGATAAGTACGCGTTGCAGCAAATTCACCTAATTTATGACCAACCATATCTTCGGTTACATAAACAGGAACGTGTTGACGTCCGTTATGAACCGCAATAGTCAGGCCTACCATCTCAGGAAAAACAGTTGAACGACGAGACCAAGTCTTAATTGGTTTCTTGTCACCTTTTTCCAGAGCCGTTTCTACTTTCTTCAATAAATGAAGGTCTATAAATGGACCTTTTTTCAAAGAACGTGGCACAGCGTAACCCTCTTAGTTAATTACTTAGCCGACCGACGACGTACTATCATCTTGTCAGTGCGTTTGTTCTTGCGAGTTTTATAGCCTTTAGTAGGTACACCCCAAGGAGTAACAGGGTGACGACCACCAGAGGTTCGCCCTTCACCACCACCATGTGGGTGGTCAACTGGGTTCATAACAACACCACGCACCGTTGGTCGAATACCGCGCCAACGTGATGCACCCGCTTTACCTAATTGCCGTAGGCTGTGCTCACTGTTTGAAACCTCACCCAAAGTAGCTCGACATTCAACAAGAACCTTACGCATTTCACCAGAACGCAAACGAAGAGTTGCATAAGCACCTTCTCTTGCTACTAGCTGCGCAGA
>NZ_LWFE01001386.1:0-3209 GCF_001635675.1 Oleiphilus sp. HI0061
GCATTCGTTAGCGGGATTTTTCCACTGTTGATGCACATAAATATATTGATTGACTGCTCTTTATCCAAGAGTGACTCATTTTCCTTCGCCGCATACCAAATGACCTGCGTATGGTAAAGCAGCTTGTCATGCCACCGCTTTCGAGCCTGCCCATCAGGAAAACGCTGTGTGTCTGAAAACCAACGAGCAATCGTGCAGTAGGCGATATAGAAGTGGTAATTATCAACATTATCGAGATCAGCTGCCGTCAACTCACCGCTGTCATTATGCCTGCTCAGAAAAGAGTCCCAATCTTCTTCAGGGTTAATTCGTTCTAGATAATGCTGCAGGAATGCACCGCTGCTGGCTCGGGTCTTGTAATCAATGGGATATTTCTTCCAACCTAGATATGAGAGGATCATAAAGGTAGTTGTGATACGTTGTTGCCCATCAATCAACTCCCACCGACCACGTTCACCGGTGTTTTCAGGACTATGATGCTTTACTACAACTGGTTGTAAACAATAGAAGCTATCAGCCTGTGGATCAAAGTCATGAATATCGTTGAGCAAAGCCTCGACCTGCAGAGGCAACCACTTATAACCTCGTTGGTAATCATCTACAAAGAAGCTTAGTGACAGTAAGTCATCAATTTTCTTTAGAATAAGAGTATTTGAAGAGCTAATGATCTCCTGCAACTGATTGAAAAGGTCAGCAACAGGAGTGTTTCCCAGTTCGGAAAATTCTGGTTGATACCGTTCAAGTAAGTTCTCAATTTGAACGAGAGGTTTATCCGTTTTAACTCTATCCATAACGATATTTAATGACCTTTTAGAACAGAAACATCAGTTAAAAGACGTCCCCAAATTAGACTCGTATTATTTTGTTTGTAATTCACTTTCTTTCGAGACGATAGGCTTTGTTACTCGTTCTGTCGTTGAATACCATTCCATTAATCTACCTCATATCTATCGAACCAATTTAGTCTAGTAGAAATATTTCTAATTGAGACTTTATAAAGTAGGTGCGCCACATCGTGACGCACCACATTGGTAACATACGTATTTAAACTCAGCGTTGACACTTAGTAATGCTGGCGTTTCTTGCACATTTTTATCACTGCCACCTAAGACATAGCGACTAGCATCTATCTCAAATTCAGACATTAATTACGATTCCCATAATCAAAATATACCTACGTTCAACATGACTTATAAAGTCAATCCGTGAATTAAATGTTAGCAGTAAAATGAATTGCTATATTTTTTACCCTAGAATGTTCTTAGCGTTGTTATAAATCCGGAATGTTTTCTGATATCTTGATTCGTGTAAGAACACTTTAATCATCAAGCCAGCCCTGCACTAACTTTATAACGCTTGGTTTCGGAGCTTGGTTACCATGGCCATACAACTCAATAATTTCACCAGATTCATTGCAAACCGCTAGCGTGCATCGTTGCTCGCCATATACTTTATAGATGGACGTCTCTCCAGAAGCACATGATGCCCCATACATAGCTACGCAGTGGTTCATTGCTGTGCCTTCCTCATCAAGTCCATTCTGAGATGAAATGTATTCGATGAGCCCAGGGATTTCTTCTTTGTATGGGGTGTTAAACGTGGCTCTATCCAAACGCCCCCAGCTTTCACTATAGGTTGAATGAATTCCAGTTTCTATTTCAATTATTTTAAAACCTGACATAGACGAAATTCTGTCTAAGGTATAGTGGTTGTTCAATAGGAATAATATGCAGGAAGATATGCAGCTCAAGATTGCACATCTTAGCTCTAGGGGAGTTTCATGCACAAGATCAGGTATATCTGCATATAGACTTTCTTCATAGAGACACCTTAGTCTAGCTATTTCCCTTACGGATAGTCGACTAGATAGATCTATAAAAGCACTGATCATTTCTTGTGGAATGAATTGCGCGTGACATAGCTTTGTTATGTGCTTTTTATTTGATCCGTCCTTGTTTCCAAGAAAAACAAAGTTACCAACTTCAATGGGTGATAGGTCAATAAACCCTGTTGAGCTATTATTTATTTTTCTAAGAATGTTTATGTGCTTTTTAGATATTTCCAGACTACTAATGTTCCATAGTTTGTTCGACCTGATTGACTTAAATAGAGTGGAAAATGATAGTGAAGCTTTGTGCTTATAGTGTTGGTAAGCCAGTAAGGTAATTAGAGCAAATTTCGTTGAGCTTTCAATATAGTTATGTCCAAACATGAGCAAGTGACAGGCAGCACAAAATTCACCAAGACCTTGATATAAAAGCCCATCAAAAGGGATTTCAGCAGATAAAGATTCTGCCCATGCCAAAAAATCTTCCGATAGATGCATCGCTCTAATTAAGAGAGATAGAGTATGATGGACATCTTCGATTTCATGAAGTTTGTCGTTTTCTTTATCGTGAATAAAAACTCTTGTTCCAAGTATATCTACTGTGATCAACACGTGAGTGCCGTGCTCTTCGGACGTACAATTTTGAATGTTGATAGTTGTGATGTTGGAAGCGTGAAATGCTGACGCGTCATTATTCTGAGCATTTTGAATGTCACTGTCTAATGCGGCGGTACTTGCTCCAGACAATGCCTTTGTGAATACAAGCAACAATTCTTCGTTCATAGGATCCATATAGTCTTAAACCGCTTAAGTATAAAGAATTAACTTAATATAAAGCAGCGCTACGACGTTATGTGACATATGAATCAAGGGGGGCTACCCCGAGAATCATAGACAATCCTGATATATTATCTGCGACACAAACTGACTCGCTATTCATCAATAATGACCTCATAACGATATATGTGAGGTTATCAATGACAAACGGAGCTAAAGATTTATTTTTAGAAGAGTTAAATGAGCAGGAGAAGTTCTGGTGTTTGATTTTGCTATACGAGCTTGGTGTTTACAAAGACCTAGGCGGATCTCATTATGACTATTATGATATAGAAGAGCTGCGAGTGCTCGAATCTTGTGGAGTGAATACAGGTTGCGATAAAAAGTATGGCAAAGAATCTGAAGAACAATTTAATAGAAAAGAAGAGAAAAAGCAGAAATTTAGAATCGCGATAAAATCAGCGTATCTTGGCCTCCTCGATACTTTAGGTGCTCTCGCCTACGAAGTAACAAATCCAAATATACTGAACCTTTCCTTTAGTCTTGGCTTGAATGAAGTAGAGACAAAGTTGGTTAATTTTGTTGTATCGCTTAAGTCCAAAGT
>NZ_LWFE01001387.1:0-683 GCF_001635675.1 Oleiphilus sp. HI0061
TATGGTTATACACCGCCAGCTCTTTCTGCAGCTCGGTACCGGTGAAGTTGCGAGCGCTCCCGCGCAGCTGCTTCAATGTAAAGTGGTCTTCATCGGAAACCAGTGTCTGCAGCATATTCTTTAAGCTTTGGCTGCAAGCGGCATTGATCTGATCATACAATCGTTGCTGATGTTGATTAATCACCTGACTGACGATCTTCTGCAGGGTACTATAGGCAGGAATGGCGATCTTCTGGTGGGCCAGGTACTCGATTGCTGCGTCAAAGAGTGCGCGGGGTGCCACCCAGCTTTCAGCGCAGACCAGCAAATGTTCAACAAGCCGGGGTTGATGTTGCTTATCTTTCCAGCTGTTGACTCCAGCAATTGATAAAACACGCTCATAGATGCGGGATTTTTGGTCCGCTTTCAAACTAAAGCGCCGAAACTTGAGGTCTTTAAAGTGAAATCGCGCAATAAATGCCAAGTCATCCTGCATGGATTTATAACTCGGGTTGAGCAGGATCGGTTTGCATTTGAAGTAGCCCAACAATGCAACGGCAACACAACGGTACTTGCGTTGCCGTATTCTGGATAGCTCCGCAAGTTCTTTATCATTTAGCGCGAAGTAAAACCGCTGATAAGACTCGTTGAAGGAAGGAACGCTGTATAAATCCTCGATTTCCGCGGCAGTGAGAATTGATAGC
>NZ_LWFE01001388.1:0-1798 GCF_001635675.1 Oleiphilus sp. HI0061
ACCTTTAACTAAGGATTCCGTATACTGCCCTAAAACCAGGTTATTCTCTAAATCGGCCTGACTAAGTGGTTTTAGACTCTGTAGAACCTTCACCACTTCATTCCGCGTTGAGTCGGCATTGATCACTGCTGGCGGTTCCATCGCTACCATCGCCAAAACTTGCAGCAAGTGGTTTTGAAACATATCGCGCACGGCACCTGCGCCATCGTAATAGCTACCCCGAGACTCAACACCTAATTTCTCTGCGCCGGTTATCTCAACATAATCAATATAATTTCTATCCCATAATGGTTCAAACATGCCATTAGCAAAGCGAAAAACCAGTAGGTTTTGAACGGTCTCTTTTCCCAAATAGTGATCGATACGATAAATCTGGGATTCATCAAAATAGGAATGCAAACCATGGTCTAGCTCGATTGCAGATTCCAAGTCATAACCTAGAGGCTTCTCGACCACGATGCGCTTCCAGCCTTCACACTGATCCAACAATTGACTCTTTGACAAGCAATCAGGGATCACGGTAAACATACTTGGCGGCATCGCCATGTAAAACAAAGTATTGTGCGGTGTCTGGTAGCGCGCATACAGCTCATTCAAGGTAAGCTTTAGCTTGGAGTATTCCGTGACATCGGAGGTATTCAAAGACAAGTAATAAACGTGCTGGAGAAAATCTTCGACAGTATGCGAATCAAGGTTTGCACCTTCACTTAGCGACTTTAACAAAGCCTCACGATAACTATCTGAGTCATAAGCACTGCGCGAAACACCCAAAATAAAGAAACAATCAGGCAATTGTCTAGTGACATATAAATGGAACAAAGCCGGGATAAGCTTGCGAAACGACAAGTCTCCCGAGGCACCAAAAATGACGATATTACTGTTATCAGGAACCCTCATCAGACAACTCCTTAGTCGTAGGCTTTTAGTATAGCTTACTCATTAAATAGCTCCGAGTCATGACTCAGAGCTTTTTAATCCTTATTTGATGGTTTCATCCACAAGCGCTTTTGCTTCTTTCTGAACTTTCTTCAAATGATCTGAACTGACAAAACTTTCCGCATAGATTTTATAAACATCTTCGGTGCCCGATGGCCTTGCAGCAAACCAGCCATTTTCTGTAGAAACTTTTAGGCCACCGATTGCAGCACTATTACCCACCGCCTTGGTCAGTTTCTGCTGAATCGTTTCGCCTGCCAACTCGCTTGCACTCACCTGCTCAGCAGATAAGGCTTTAAGCTTGGCTTTCTGCTCTTTGCTTGCCGATGCATCAAGACGCTCATAAACAGGAGAACCGAACTGGTTTTCCAGTTCTTTATAACGCTCCCCCGGGTCCTTACCAGTTACTGCGCATATTTCGGCAGCCAGGAGATCCATGATAATGCCGTCTTTATCGGTCGTCCAAACTTGTCCGTTGCGTCTCAAAAATGAAGCGCCTGCACTTTCTTCTCCACCAAAACCCAAGCTGCCTTGATGCAAGCCATCTACAAACCATTTAAAGCCAACAGGCACCTCAACCAAAGGACGCTTTAGCGCGCTAGCCACTCGGTCAATCATGCTGCTGGAAACTAGCGTTTTGCCGATTCCAACAGATTCATCCCATTCAGGACGATGTGAGAAAAGGTAATCGATTGCGACTGCTAAGTAGTGATTTGGGTTTAACAAGCCAGAGCTTCGAGTCACAATGCCATGACGGTCGTAATCAGGATCGTTGCCAAAGGCGACATCATATTGGTCTTTTAATTCAATCAACTGACCCATGGCATAAGGTGAGGAACAATCCATACGAATTTTGCCGTCT